>CADCPJ010000027.1 GCA_902803245.1 uncultured Lachnospiraceae bacterium
CCACTCGGGGAAGAGGGTCGTGATCTCAACGCCGATGTTCTTGCCTGCAGCGGCAACCACTTCCATAGCTGCCATCCAGTCCGTCCAGCCGTTCGGGCAGACCGCGTTGAGGGAGATCTTCTCTCCGTCGATGTCGCGCCATCCGTCGCCGTCGCTGTCGAGGATACCTGCCTCGTCGAGGAGCGCATTCGCGCCTTCGATGTCGTTGCCGGCCCACTGAAGCTCCGCGACCGCATCGTGATCATAGAGCTCCTGCTCGCCTTCCGTCGGGTTCATGACGGAGCGGGGGACATCCGCGAAGGACGGGCTTTGATTCGTCATGGCGTTGGCAATGATCGTGTCATAGTCCACTGCGATGGCAATGGCCTTTCTGAGCGCCGGATTCTCGGCGATGACCGGCTTGTTCATGTTGTACCATGCGGTCGGCATCGTCAGGCAGACGCCGTAAGGAGCTTCCTCCATATAAGTGGAGATCGGAAGGTCTTCCTCGAGCCATGTGTTCTGGATATTCGGAAGGAACTGCTGGTCAACGTCGATCTCGCCGGCCTTGAATGCGACCTCGGTCGCCGCGTTGTCGGCATAGATGACATGGGCGATGTACTTCGGAACAGGGAGCTTGCCCCACATCGACTCGTCCTGGCCCCAGTAGTTGTCGTCGCGGACGAGGACCACCTTCTGGTCGTCATCGAAATACTTCGTGTACGGGCCGCTCCAGACCACGTCCTCGGCAGCGTCGTTGAGGATCTCTGTCGCATCTCCTCCGCATCTCTCGACAACGGTGTCGATCCATGCTTCCTGGGCGATGAAGACAGAGCTCAGGAAATCGTTTACCTTCAGCGGGTTCACGGGAGTTCCGTCTTCCGTGAGCGCAGCCTTGATGATGAAGTTCTTGTCATCCACGACTTCAATGCTGTCGATGTAGGGGCCGTAGCCGGTGCCCGTGTTGTTTCCGATTTCCACGCCGATGTCAAACGTGCGCTTCACGTCGTTTGAGGTGACGTCCGAGCCGTCTGACCACTTCGCGGCGTCCTTCAGCTTGATGCTGAGCTCGGTCAGATCGTCATTCCATACATAGTCGCCGTCTGCGAGGAGCGGCGTCAGGGAACCATCCAGGAAATTGTACATATACAGTGTCTCGAACATCAGCGTGCGGCTTCCGAGAAGCTGCGCCGTCGTAGCCATGGCGTTGTTCTGGTTGGTGCCGATGGGGTTGTAGCTGTTTATGGTGCCCCACTGCTGTCCGCCGAAATACAGGGTTTCTTCTCTTGGCAGCTCAGTCACATCCTCAGCGGAGACGCTGACTGCTCCGAGGGTTCCGGTCAGCACCATAGATGCCGCCAACACGCTTGCAACAAATTTCCTCATAACAACCTCCTTATTCTGGGTAGAATTGTAAATAGTGACAGCAGCTTTTTTCTATATTCCCTTTATAATCCACGTGCGGAAAAAAACTGCAAAAAAAGTGAACAGCTTAATCGTTTTCTATTATACACATAGCACTGTGCTGAGTCAATATGGTTATCTCTTTTTTTTCAACCGCTCAAAAATCCCTGTTTGTGCGAGATATCAGGCGTTTACTGCAGAAAAAAGAGCTCCCGTCAAAGAGAGCTCTCTCACAATTCACGAAAATGCTGTTTCGCAAGCGAAAACACGGACTGTAAAGGTGCCGCGCATGTCCCCGGTTTACGAAAACGTTTTATGTTGCTTTATGTATCTCCCGCAGTCCGGCACTCATTTACCTCCTGATAAGTCACCGCGCAGTACCCGGGATAAATGATCTGATTTGCGATGTAGTGGTATGTCTGCCCGGTTTCAGGGAACAGCATATCCCCTTCCACCGTCTCGGCGGAATACGCCGCGCGGAGGATGTTCGAAAACCACTCCTCCTGGGCGAAGGGATAGAGCTCGCGGACGCCGTGTCCCAGAATATTCGCCGTCTTCCGTCCGCCGTTCTCCTCGAATTTCCGGTTCGCATAGAATAAGATCGCGTCGGATGCATTTCCCTCTTCGTCCTTCTGCACGTGATAGACGCTGTAGGACACAGGCAGATTGTCAAAGAGGTGGAACATCTCCATGGCGCGGGACATGCGGTTCTCGGGAGAAATATTGCTGTCGTGGTCGGCGAGGAGCCGTATATCCGCCTTCTTCTCCTGTTCCTCCAGACTCCTGTACTCGGAGAAGAGAACGAACCCGACGGAGAGATAGAGGGTGACCGGAATTCCGTCGATCTCGCGGATGGAGGCGCCGACCGCTTTGATCTGAGACCGGAGATCGTGCACCTCCTCCCGGCTGCCGACCTGATGGAGGACGACAAACTTGTGCCCCGAATAGCGGCTCACGGCACAGTTTCTCCCGAATGCTGCCTTCAGCGCCTTCCCGAGCTCCGAGAGGATCCTGTCCCCGAAATTGTACCCGTACTGCTCATTGATGGAAGCGAAATCGTCGATGACGATGTGGACGCGGGCGAAATCCACTCCCCTTAAGTAATAGGCATCGCGGAAAGCCGCCGCCTCCTCGGATATTCCTCTCGAGTTGAGAAGGCCCGTGAGTATGTCCCTCCGCGACGTCTCCTTCCCCCGCCGGTCGTTGACCGCAAGGAGTTCCCTGTCGATGAAGTAGCCCATGAGGCCGCTGATCTCGCCATTTTCATTGTAGAGAGGGGTCTTGGAGGCAAGTATCTCCTTGTTCTCCCCGCTGTTTATGCAGAATCCAGGTATGTTGTGGGTCGTGCGCCCCTCCTCAATCACGCTGAACTCGTCGTTCATGTAGCGGTCGGGCTGGAGATGCCACCCCAGGTCCTCGTCATTTTTCCCGAGAATCTCGTCGACGGAATCGAAGCCGTAATAGTCGAGAAATGCCTTGCTTGCCCCGATGAACCGCCTGTCGGCGTCCTTCCAGAAAATGCGCAGCAGGTCGGACCGGATGAGGTTGTTCCACAGCCGCTCGGGAGGAAATGCCCCGCGGGCCCCTTCCGCGGAGTGAAGGATATCGATCCCGTGTTCCGTCAGCATGTCGTGGACGTTGTTGATGAGC
>CADCPJ010000028.1 GCA_902803245.1 uncultured Lachnospiraceae bacterium
GGGCGGACAAGACGCGGAGCGTCTCTGAACGCCCACAATGAGGGACGCAAAGCGTCCCGAATGCTGGGGGTGCTGAATAGTTACGCTTATATTTTGCCGAGTAAGAAAAAAATTTCGTTTACGACGATAAAAACAGTCAGGGAACCGGGTCGTATCCCCCGTGTGAAAAGGGATTGCACCGCAGAATTCTCCACAGCGCAAGAAGGCCACCCTTCAGCGGCCCGTGCTTTTCAATCGCCTCAAGCCCGTACTGCGAGCAGCTCGGGCAATAAGGACATTTATAACCTTTATATGGTGATATGTGCTTCTGATAGATGCGGATCGAAGCAATCATCCCTCTTTTTAACATAACTTATTCATAAGACGTATCAGCGACTGTTCCAGTTCGCAGTATTCCGCTTCCGACGCATGACTTCTTGCGATCACTGCGAGGTCATACCCTGCGCTAAATCCGTCCTCACTTTGTCGGTATATTTCTTTTAATCTTCTCTTGATACGATGGCGGACGACACTGTTTCCAACTTTTTTACTGACCGACACTCCGAACCTGTTTGGCCCGTCGTCTTCCCTCTTCAGAGCATAGAGAACGAGAAGGCTGTCCGCTTTCGATGTTCCGCGTCTGTAGACCCGCGAAAAGTCTCTGTTATTCTTTAAACCGATCATATCGATTCTTGTTGTCAGATGCAGGATAAGATAAAGAAATTCATTAACGACTATAGAAGAAAAGACCACATTGACTGTGGTCTCTTATGTATTCCTTACGCGGAAATCACTTTTCTTCCTTTTCTTCTTCTGGCCGATAAAACTTTTCTCCCGCTCTTCGTTGCCATCCTGGCGCGGAATCCATGAACTCTGGCGTGGGAGATCTTTTTCGGCTGGAATGTCATCTTGCTCATGTTTACACCTTCTTCCAGACTAGATTTCAGATTTGCCTATCCATTATAGGCAAAAATGTACTTTACTGTCAACTACTAAATGTAGTGGTCGAGCGGCCCCGGTCACACTACGAAGAAGTTCGACAGTTTACATAAACTTATCCACATTCTGTGGATAAGTTGTGGATTTATCGGGTATCATTCTGTGTTTTCGTGTAGTTTGAGCAGAAATGGTCTTTCTAAAGAGGGGATTTCCGCATGTTGACAAAAGGATTCGGCATTTATCAACATATTCCGGATCCGGGCCGGTATTATGTCACCGGGAACGGAGGCCGCCACTTGTAAAAAGCGGAAATATACATTATTATATATGTAGGAAAATAGGCGGCAAACTGCTTTGCCGTTTATTATTGTCTGCACCTTCGAGGCAGAATGAGGAAATCTTCATAAATATGGACAATTTCACACTATTATCCGAGAAGTGGCCGGAAATACTGGACCGCATCAAAACCGAAAATGATCTCACCGCCGTATCCTATTCCACATGGATCGCCCCTCTCGTGCTCAAATCGGCCGACAGCGAGGGGTTTCTTCTCTATGTGCCGATGGGAGGCATGGCGATCAATCTCTTAAACAAGCGCTACACCTATGCCATCCGCACTGCCGTGACGGAAGTCACGGGACTCAGCCTAAGTGTCCACTACACGGACAGGGAGGACGAGGCCTCCTTCACCGAGGAGAGCACGGACGAGGCATTCGATGAGATTATGGAGCGCGCCCATCTGGAGCCGAAGTATACCTTCGACTCATTCGTCGTCGGATCCAACAACAAATTCGCTCACGCGGCCTCCCTGGCCGTCGCGGAATCACCCGGCGAAATATACAATCCGCTCTACCTCTACGCGGGTGTGGGACTCGGAAAAACCCATCTCATGCATTCCATCGCCCACTTTATATTAAGAAGGAATCCCGAGGCCCGTGTGCTCTACGTCACTTCGGAGACATTTACCAACGAACTGATCGATTCCATACGAAACGGAAACACCTCGGCGATGACCAACTTCAGGAAGAAGTACCGCAATATCGACGTCCTTCTCATCGACGACATCCAGTTTATTATAGGAAAAGAATCGACGCAGGAAGAGTTCTTCCACACCTTTGAGGCGCTCTACGGTCAGAAGAAGCAGATTATCGTCTCCTCCGACAAGCCTCCGAAGGACCTCGACATCCTCGAAGAGAGGATCCGCTCCCGTCTCGAGATGGGACTCATCGCGGATATCTCCTCACCGGACTATGAGACGAGGATGGCGATTCTCCGCAAAAAACAGGAGATTGAGGGATATGAGATCGACAACGAGGTGCTCGACTACATCGCAAAAAACATAAAGTCCAACATCCGGGAGCTGGAGGGCTGCCTCAATCAGGTCCACGCGAAAGCGGTTCTTGAAAAATGCAACGTGGATCTGCCTCTGGCCGAGGTCATTCTTCACGACCTGATCTCACCGGACGAAGAGAAATCCGTCACCAGCGAGATGATCATTTCCACGACCGCGGACCATTTTCATCTGACGCTGCAGGAGATAAAAAGTTCAAAGCGGGACAAGAAGTACGTCTATCCCCGAATGATCGCCATGTATCTGTGCAGGGAGATGACGGAGGACGCCTATATGACGATTGCGGGACTTCTTAACAGAAAGGACCACACCACCGTGATATCCGCATGCAAGCGGATCGACAAGGAGATGGCCACGAATTCCCAGACCAAAAGAACAGTGGACGCGATTCGAAAGAAAGTCTCTCCGTCCTGATTGATGAAGAATAAAAATGAGCATTTCGTTTTCCCTGTATGCAGTTCATCTCAGCAATTGCCTGCGTCAATTACAGATATAAACCAGTATATCAACAAAAGCCACGTGTACGGATTGTGTATAAAGGATCCCTAAAAAATGAATAACCACGGATACCACAGAGTATACTCATGCCCCATGCCCGTTTTATCAACACAGGAAAACCTTGATTTTACCGGCTTTATGAGCTCTATCCACGTATCCACATCCCTTACTAAATACTGCTTTTAATTATCTTTTATACATAATATGACTGTATGCCTGATCCGCACACTCTCATCCGACAGGAATCATAATAAGGGGATTATAAATATTTATGAAATTTACAGCAAACAAGTCCGACCTGCAGTCGGGAGTCAACATCGCGATCCGCGCTGTCCCCTCCCACACTACAATGCCGATCCTGGAGTGCATCCTCATCGAAGCGAGAACCGGGGATCTTGTCCTTACTTCAAATGACATGGAGATGGGAATCGAGACCCACGTAAAGGCAGGCGTTGAGGAGAGAGGCCTCATCGCCGTTGAGGCGAAGATGTTTTCGGAGATCGTCCGCAAGCTTCCGGACGAGATCGTCACATTCGAGTCGGACATGCATGACCGGATCACGATTTCTTCCGGGAAAGCGAAGTTCGCGATCAGCGGAAGGAGCGGCGAGGAGTTTACCGCACTTCCTTCCGTGGACATGGACGACTGCGTCACACTGTCCCAGCACACTTTGAAGTCCCTGATTCAGGAGACGATTTTCGCCGTGGCAAACAGCGAGAACAGCAAGGTCATGAACGGAGAGCTCTTTGAGATCCGCAGGGATATCTTCCGCGTGGTCGCCCTCGACGGCCACCGCATCGCAATTCGAACGGTTGCGCTGAAGGAATCATTTGAGGATAAGAAAGTAATCGTTCCGGGAAAGGCGCTGCAGGATATCAGCAGGATCATCAGCGGCGAGATGGATGAAATCGTGCGCCTGTACTTTTCGAAGAACCATATCATATTCGAGATACCGGGAACAAGGGTCGTCTCGAGGCTGATCGACGGCGAGTTTTACAATGTGGATCAGATGATCTCAAACGACTTTGAGACGAAGATTGTCGTCAACCGCATGAGTTTCTTAAGCTGCGCGGACAGGGCGACGCTCTTCGTGAGAGAAGGAGATAAAAAGCCGATTGTCTTTGAGGCGGAGGATCAGGAGCTTCACCTGTCAATCGAATCTCCGCTCGGCTCCATGAATGAGACGCTGGAAATTCTGAAAGAAGGGCGGGACATCATTATCGGATTCAATCCCAGGCTCATGATCGATGCCTTAAGGGCAATCAGCGACGAGGAGATCACGATTTATCTCATGAACCCGAAGGCGCCGTGCTTCATTAGGGACGAGGGAATGAGTTACACTTATCTCATCCTCCCGGTCAACTTTGTACACTGACGGCAGTCGGATATTTGAGGGTAGATGGATATGGAAATACTGAAGCTAAGAGAAGGGGACGAATATATCACGCTCGGACAGCTTTTAAAGGCGGTCCGCCTCGTCGACAGCGGGGTCGAAGCCAAGGAAGCGATTCTTGACGGCGAGGCCTCCGTTAACGGAGAGGTCGACACGAGGCGCGGCAGAAAGCTGCGGGACGGGGACAAGGTTCTCTTTAAGGGAACGGAGATCAAAGTTGTTCGTTAAGTCCCTGCGCCTCAAAAATTTCAGAAATTACGAGTCGCTCTCGCTTGAACTGGATCCGGGAATCAACATTTTCTACGGGAACAATGCCCAGGGAAAGACGAATATCCTGGAAGCCGTCTACCTTGCCGGGACGACAAAATCCCACAGAGGGACGAAGGACCGGGACCTCATACGGATGGGAGAGGAAGAGAGCCACCTCCGCATGCTGATCGACCGCAGGGGAAATGAATACCGCATCGATATTCACCTGAAAAAGAGCCGTCCGAAGGGAGTGGCGATAAACGGGATCCCCGTAAAGAGAGCGGCGGATCTCTATGGAATCGCCTCGCTCGTATTCTTCTCCCCGGAGGACCTGGGAATCATAAAGAGCGGGCCTTCAGGCAGGAGACGGTTCCTGGACCAGGTCTTAAGCGGAATCGACCGCGTCTATCTCGCCGATCTTGTGAAGTACGGCAAGATTCTCATCCAGAGGAATTCGCTGATCCACGAGGCGGCGTTCGACCCAAGGAGGCTGCCTGAGCTCGATATCTGGGATATGAAGCTCGTGGAGACCGGCAGGAGGATTATCGAAAGAAGAGCGGAATTTATCGATCATTTCGGAAAAATGGCGGCCGAAAAGCACCTTCTTCTCACCGGAGGGCAGGAACAGCTTCGCATCCGGTATGAGCCGAACGCGAATTCTCATGACCTCATGGAGAGAACCAGGAAGAACCGGGATGCCGACCTTAGGACGAGGGAGACACACGCGGGGCCGCACCGCGACGACCTGTGCATACTTGCCGGAGAGATGGATCTAAGGACCTACGGTTCCCAGGGCCAGCAAAGGACAGCGGCCCTGTCGATGAAGATGGCCCAGATCGACGTCATAGAGGAGACGAGGGGGGAAAAACCGGTCCTTCTCCTCGACGACGTGCTCTCCGAACTCGATACACTGAGACAGAACGCACTCCTTGGAGGCATTAAAGACACGCAGACGCTGATCACCTGTACTGGACTTGACGAATTCGTCGAGGGTTCATTCCATGCAGACCGGATCTTTCACGTGGAAGGAGGAAAAGCATGAATATACAAGATCATGAGGAATACGGAGCCGATCAGATTCAGATCCTTAAGGGTCTGGAAGCGGTCAGAAAGAGGCCGGGCATGTACATCGGTTCCACATCCTCAAGGGGACTCCACCACCTGGTCTATGAAATTGTCGACAATTCGGTCGACGAAGCCCTCGCCGGCAGCTGTGATCACATCGAGGTGACCATTCATAAGGACAATTCGGTCACCGTCACGGACAACGGGAGGGGAATCCCGGTTGGCATCAACCACCAGGCGGGAATCCCTGCCGTCGAAGTGGTATTTACGATCCTGCACGCCGGCGGAAAGTTCGGAGGCGGAGGATATAAGGTGTCCGGAGGTCTCCACGGCGTTGGTGCCTCCGTCGTCAACGCGCTCTCCGAGTGGCTGGAGGTCCGCATTTTCCATGAGGGAAAGATCTATCAGCAGAGGTATGAGCGCGGAAAGACGATGTACAAGCTCAAAGTGGTCGGAGAGTGTGAGGATACGAGGCACGGGACGAGCGTCACCTTCTTCCCGGACCGCGAGGTGTTTGAGAGCATCGAATTTGATTTTGACACGCTGAAGCAGCGCTTCCGCGAGATGGCATTTCTCACGAAGGGACTGAAATTCACCTTTGTCGACGAGAGGCCGGAAGACGGGCCGAAGGAGAGGATCTTCCACTATGAGGGAGGCATCGTCGAGTTCGTGCAGTACCTGAACCGGAGCTCCTCCTCGCTCTACCCGCAGGTCATCTACTGCGAGGGAGAGAAGAACGGCGTTCTCGTGGAAGTCGCGATGCAGCACAACGACGGGTACAAGGAGAATACCTACGGCTTCGTCAATAACATCGTGACTCCGGAGGGAGGCATGCATGTTGAGGGCTTTCGCATCGCGCTGACCAAGGTATTCAACGACTATGCCAGGAAGAACAAGCTCCTCAAGGACTCCGAGCCGAATCTGTCCGGGGAGGACATAAGAGAAGGTCTCACGGCCATCATATCCGTAAAGATCGAGGATCCCCAGTTCGAGGGACAGACGAAGATGAAGCTCGGGAACTCGGAGGCGAGAGGCGCCGTCGCGTCGATCGTCTCGGAGCAGCTCACCTATTTTCTCGAGCAGAACCCGAATGTGGGAAAAGCAACGGTGGACAAATCCCTTTTGGCCCAGAGGGCAAGGGAAGCCGCCAGAAAGGCGAGAGACTTGACGCGCCGCAAATCCGCCCTCGACGGGATGTCCCTTCCCGGAAAGCTGGCCGACTGCACGGACAAGGATCCGAAGAACTGCGAGATCTTCATCGTGGAGGGAGACTCCGCCGGAGGCAGTGCGAAAACTGCCAGGTCCCGCGCGACGCAGGCCATCCTTCCTTTGAGGGGAAAGATCCTCAACGTGGAGAAGGCGCGCCTCGACCGCATCTATGGAAATGCGGAGATCAAAGCCATGATCACGGCCTTCGGGACGGGAATTCATGAGGACTTCGACATCGACAAACTCCGGTATGACAAGATCATCATCATGACGGATGCCGACGTGGACGGGGCGCATATTGCGACGCTGATGCTGACCTTCCTCTACCGGTTTATGCCGGAGCTCATAAAGACGGGCCACGTCTATCTGGCCCAGCCGCCCCTCTACAAGATAGAGAAGAACCGAAAGATCTGGTATGCCTATTCCGATGCGGAGCTTGACAGCATCCTGCAGGAGATCGGCCGCGACTCGGGAAACAAGATCCAGAGATACAAGGGACTCGGTGAGATGGATGCGGATCAGCTCTGGGAGACGACGATGGATCCTGAAAAGAGAGTCCTGAAGCGGGTCGGCATGGATGAGGACGCGGCCTCGGAGATCGACCTGACATTTACAACCCTCATGGGAGACAAGGTGGAGCCGAGGCGCGAATTTATCGAAGAGAACGCCAGATATGTGACGAATCTCGATGTCTGAGAAACCATACGCGTTTTTATCGGTCAGTCTCATGAGAGGCGAATGCAATTGCTTCATTTCACTTAATTTATACTGGCTAACCTCAGTAATTGCCGAATGCAATTGCTTGGATTAACTGCATATAGAGAAAACGAAATGTTCTCTTTCAGGCAGATCGTTTCGCTAACGGCTACAGAAGGTGAGTATGGACGACAAAGTATTTGATAGAATTCAGGAAGTGGATCTGAAGAAGACGATGGAGACATCGTACATCGACTACGCGATGTCCGTTATCGTCGCGCGGGCCCTGCCGGATGTCCGTGACGGACTGAAGCCGGTCCAGCGCCGCGTGCTCTGGTCAATGATTGAACTCAATAACGGTCCGGACAAACCCCACAGAAAGTGCGCCCGTATCGTCGGCGACACGATGGGTAAATATCACCCCCACGGCGACACTTCGATCTACGGCGCCCTCGTCAATATGGCGCAGGAGTGGTCCACCCGGTATCCCCTCGTGGACGGCCACGGCAATTTCGGCTCCGTGGACGGGGACTCCCCCGCCGCGATGAGATACACGGAGGCCCGCCTCTCCAAAATTTCGATGGAGATGCTTGCGGACATAGGCAAGAACACCGTGGACTTCGTGCCGAACTTCGATGAGACGGAAAAGGAACCGACAGTCCTTCCCTCCCGCATTCCGAACCTGCTGGTCAACGGCACAACGGGCATCGCCGTCGGTATGGCGACCAATATGCCCCCCCACAATCTGGGAGAGGTCATTGACGCCTGTGTCCGGATGATCGATGACCGCGTGTCCGGCGAGGGAGACACCACAATCGAGGAACTGATGAAAATCGTGAAGGGACCGGATTTTCCGACCGGAGCGACGATTCTAGGAAGAAGGGGCATCGAGGAGGCCTACCGCACGGGGCACGGAAAGATCACGGTCCGCGCCGTGAGCAGGATCGAGACCCTGCCTGGCGGCAAGTCCGAGATCCTCGTAACGGAGCTTCCCTATCTCGTCAACAAGGCGAGGCTCATCGAGTCCATCGCGGACCTCGTGAGAAATAAAAAGATTGACGGCATCACGGGACTCAATGACCACTCCAGCCGCGAGGGCATGGAGATCTGCATCGAGATCCGCCGCGACGCCAATGCCAATGTCATACTCAATCAGCTGTATAAGCACACCCAGCTCCAGGACACGTTCGGCGTAAACAACCTGGCGCTCGTGGACGGACAGCCGAAAGTATTAAGTCTTCTTGAGATCCTCACTTACTACCTGAAGCATCAGGAGGAAGTGGTCACAAGGCGCACGCAGTACGATCTCAACAAGGCGGAGGAGAGAGCCCACATATTGAAGGGACTCCTCATCGCCCTCGATCACATCGATGAAGTGATCCGGATCATCCGCAGCTCCGAAAGTGTACAGGACGCAAAGCTCGAGCTCATGAAGAGATTCGGGCTCGACGACGTGCAGGCTCAGGCCATCGTGGACATGAGACTCAGGGCTCTGACCGGTCTCGAAAGAAGCAGGATCGAGGCGGAATACGAGGAACTTGTAAAGACCATCGAGAGACTGAAAGCCATCCTTTCCGACAAGAACCTCCTCCTTGGCGTCATCAGGGACGAGCTCATTATCACAAAGGAAAAATATGCGGACGAGAGGAGGACGCAGATCATATTCGATTCCTCGGACATCTCCATGGAGGACATGATTCCGGATGAAAATATGGTGATCACCGCGACCCAGTTCGGCTATATCAAGCGCATGACCGTGGACAATTTCCGCATGCAGAACCGCGGGGGCAAGGGCATAAAGGGCATGCAGACGATCGAGGACGACGCGGTTGCGGACGTCATGATGACGACGAATCACAACTACATCCTCTTCTTCACGAACAAGGGACGCGCCTACCGCCTGAAGGCCTATGAGATCCCCGAGGCGTCGAGGACTGCCCGCGGGACGGCTCTCGTCAATCTCCTGCAGCTCATGCCCGAAGAGCATGTGACGACGGTTCTTCCGATCCGCGAGTTTGGCGAGGAGATGTACCTCGTCATGGCTACGAAGAAGGGAATTGTGAAGAGGACCGCTCTGTCGGCATTTTCCAATATCCGGAAGACGGGAATTGCCGCCATATCCCTCATGGAAAATGATGAGCTGATCGAGGTCAAGTGGGACGACTCCGACCAGGATATGCTTCTTGTGACCAGAAACGGCATGAGCATCCGCTTCAATGCGACGGATATCCGACCGATGGGGCGCTCGGCTGCCGGTGTCATCGGCATGAAGCTCTCACCGGGAGACGAGGTTGTCAATATGATGACCGAGAAACAGGGAAGCCACATTCTCTTCATCTCTGAGAACGGTCTCGGAAAGCTCACCGCCCTCAGCGAATTCAAGACACAGCACCGCGGCGGCTACGGCGTGAAGTGCTATAAGATCACGGACAAATCCGGCAATCTCGTCGGGGCGAGAGCCGTGAGCGAAGACGACGAGCTGCTCCTCATCACGACGGAAGGCGTGATGATCCGGACGAGCTGCTCGAGCATCTCGATCCTCGGCCGCATCACCACGGGCGTAAAGATCATGGAGCTCGCAGAAGGAGTGACGGTCGCGAGCTTCACAAAAGTGAAAGCGGACGAAGAAGAAAAAGACGAAGAAGAAAAAGAAGAAGAAGAAAAAGACGAAAAAGAAGAAGACGAAAAAGAAGAAGAAAAAGAAACCGACGACACTTCCGCCGCATCAGATACCTGAAAGATAAGAAAAACCTGAGCGATTGCCTGGAACAAAGAGGCGATTGCTTAGGTTTTCATGTTTATGGAACAAATCCTTGGTGGTATGGATAAAAAACAACTGGCGCTCGCCGTCATCGAGCGGCTGAAAAGAGAATATCCGGCCGCGCACTGCACGCTGGACTATAAGGATGCCTGGCAGCTCCTCATCTCCGTGAGGCTCGCTGCCCAGTGCACAGACGAGAGGGTGGATCAGATCACGCCGCTTCTCTATGAGAAGTTTCCGTCCGTGGAAGCGCTCGCACTGGCAGACGTCTCGGAAATTGAGGCCGTCATCCGCCCCTGCGGGCTCGGAAACAGCAAGGCCAGGGACATATCGAAGTGCATGCGCGTGCTTCACACAAAGTATCACGACGAGGTGCCGGATACCTTCGAGGAGCTGCTCGCCCTCCCCGGCGTCGGGAGAAAGAGCGCGAATCTCATCATGGGCGATGTGTTTGGGAAGCCCGCCATCGTCACGGACACGCACTGTATCCGCCTGTCCAACCTGATCGGTTTGGTGGACGACATAAAGGAGCCTGCAAAAGTGGAGAGGGAGCTGTGGAAGATCATCCCCCCTTATGAGGGAAATGATCTCTGCCACCGCTTTGTGCATCACGGCAGGGCGGTGTGCATCGCGAGGCGCCCTAAGTGCGGGATCTGCTGCCTGAAGGACGTGTGCCGCCACGCGCTGTCCTCATAGTTTCTATACTGGTTAACCTTAAGTTTGCTGAAGGCAATTGTTTGGTTTAACTGCATATAGGGAAAGCGAAATGTTCTGCATAGACAGACAATTTCGTTAGCGACGATAACCGAATTAATATGAGCGGCGAGACATTTCCTCCTGCCGTCATTTCCGGGCATCCGGGACATGAGGGAGCAAACATGAGGAGACCTGCTCATTTAAGATCAATAAGCGAAGGAGATGGGATAACTTCTCCTTCAACACGGAGCTTTAATCGGAACAACAAGGAGGAGATTGTAAGATGAAAGAATTCATGGACCGGGACTTTCTGCTGAAAAGCGCGACGGCAAGGCATCTGTTTCACGACTACTCGGAAAATCAGCCGCTGATCGACTATCACTGCCACTTAAATCCCCAGGAGATCTATGAGGACAGGAGATTCCACGACATCGGAGAGGTCTGGCTCGGGGGAAGAAATGACGACGGGACCTATTTCGGCGATCACTACAAGTGGAGGATCATGCGGTCGAACGGCGTATCCGAGAAGGATGTGACCGGAACGGAGGATCCCTTCGGGAGATTTTTAAAATTCGCGGAAGCCCTCGAGCTGTGTATCGGAAACCCGATGTATCACTGGTGCAATCTCGAGCTCCGCAAGTACTTCGGGGTGACGAAGCCCTTAGGCAAAAAGACCGCGAAGGAGATCTGGGATCAGTGCAACGAGAAGCTTCAAAATGATCCCGACTGCTCGGTTCGCGGACTCATCCGTCAGTCCAACGTGGCCTACATCGGGACGACGGACGACCCGGTCGACTCCCTCATATGGCATGAGAAAATCGCAGCGGATGAGAGCTTCAAGACGATCGTCCGCCCCTCCTTCCGCCCGGACAAGGCCATCAATATCACGAAGGCCGGCTGGAAGGAGTACATCTTAAAGCTTGCTAATGTGGTCGGAAAAGAGACATTTGCCACAGCCGCCGAGCTCTTTGGCGCCATCGAGGACAGGATCCGCTTCTTCAAGGACCACGGCTGCGTCGCCAGTGACCACGGGATCGACTACGTGATGTTCCGTCCCGCTCCGATGAGCGAGGTGGAGGACGTCTTTGCCCGCGCCATGAGAGGTGAAGCTGTCGGCACGGAGGACGCGGAGAAGTTCCAGACCGCGCTCATGCTCCTCCTCGGCCGCGCCTATCACAAGTACGACATCGTCATGGAGATTCATTACTCCTGCTTAAGGAATGTCAATGAGCACATGTTTGGTATCGAGGGGCCGGACACGGGCTTTGACATCATTTCCCAGAACACCTGCGGCGGAAATATCGCGGCCTTCCTGAACGAGCTCAACAAGACCGGCGAGCTTCCGAAGACGGTGCTCTTCTCCCTCAATCCGGCCGACAATGAGCAGATCGGGACGATCCTCGGCGCGTTCCAGTCGGACGAGATTCCGGGCAAGATCCAGCATGGTCCGGCCTGGTGGTTCAATGACACGAAGAGCGGGATGGAGGAACAGATGAAGTCTCTCGCAAACCTCGGCATACTCGGCAACTTCATCGGCATGCTGACCGACTCGAGATCCTTCCTGTCCTACACAAGACACGACTACTTCCGCAGGATCATGTGCAATATGATCGGCGAGTGGGTGGAAAACGGCGAGTA
>CADCPJ010000029.1 GCA_902803245.1 uncultured Lachnospiraceae bacterium
CTGAAGATGCGCGCCAAGGGCTTCGCAGCCAATGAAGAGAATCCGCTGATCCTGCACGACATGAACCGCTGCGTCCTCTGCGGCCGCTGCGTCAGGGCCTGCAACGATCTCCGCGGCGTCAAGGTTCTCCAGTACCAGAAGAAGGACCTCGAGGTCTACACGGGAGCTCTTCACGACAGGCTCTTAAAAGACGCCAACTGCCGCTTCTGCGAGGCGTGCGTCGAAGTATGTCCGACGGGCACCATCCGCGACAAGCTGGCAAGCTCCGAGGTCAGAAAAGAAGACTATGTGGTTCCGTGCCGCATGGGATGTCCCGCGCACATCGACGTGCCGCGCTACATCCGCTTCATCAACCAGGGCGACTACGCTTCCGCGAACGCCACGGTCCGCGAGAAGGTTCCGTTCCCGCACTCACTCGGATACATCTGTGTCCACAACTGCGAGACGGAGTGCAAGCACCAGTACCTCAACGAGCCGGTATCCATCCGCAACCTGAAGAGATTCGCTGCGGAGCATGACGACGGCGAGTGGAAGAAGAAAGCATTTAAGAAGCCCTCTACCGGGAAGAAGATCGCCGTCATCGGCGGCGGCCCCGCGGGTCTTACTGCCGCTTATTTCGGCGCGAAGCTCGGACACTCCGTCACTGTCTTTGACGAGTCGAAGAAGCTCGGCGGCCAGCTCCGCTACGGCATCCCCTCCTACCGCCTTCCAAGGGAAGTGCTGGACAAGGAGATCGCGGATATCCTTGAGGCGGGCGACATCACCGTGAAGACGGAGACGAAGGTGGAACATGCCCCATCTCTCCTTAAGCAGGGCTTCGACGCCGTGTTTGTGGCCGTCGGCACACATCAGGGCGCAAGGCTCCCGCTTCCGGGCAACGACCTCGAGGGCGTTCAGGTCAACACGGACTTCCTCCGCAAGTTTGAGGAGGGATGTGCCCAGGTGGGCGAGCACGTGGTGATCCTCGGCGGCGGCAACGTGGCCATCGACTGCGCCGGAGCGGCGTTCCGCCTCGGTGCGAAGACCGTCGACATGGCATGTCTTGAGGCCTATGACGCGATGACTGCGACGGACGAGGAGAGAGCGTGGGCACTCGAGGAAGGCGTCGTCCTTCACAACTCCAAGACCTTCCCGCAGATCATCGGAGAGAACGGCCGCGTCACGGGCGTGGAGATCAAGAGCGTCGGCAACTTCCGCAAGGAGAACGGCCGCATGATGTTCGACGTCCTGGACGGCACGGAAGAAGTGCTTCCCTGTGACACCGTCATATTCGCGACCGGCCAGAGGCCGACCATTCCGATGGATGCAGAAGCCTTCGGCCTCGAGCTGACACATGGCAATTACATCGCGGGCAAGGGCCAAAGCGGCGAGACCAGCGTGAAGGGCATCTGGGCAGCGGGCGACTCCCTGACCGGAACGACCTCCGTGATCAAGGGCATCGCCGGCGCGAGAGACGCCATCAAGGCGATCGACATCTACCTCGGCGGAGACGGCAATATCGACGAGAACCTCGCTCCCGAGCAGGTGAAGGACCCGTATATCGGCATCATCGACGGCTTCGGAGATTTGAAGAGGACAGAGCCGAATGTGGTTCCGGCACCTGAGCGCGTGGAGAACTGGAAGAGCTGCGGCCCGATGGACAAGGGCTTCGACGAGAAAAAGGCGAAGTGCGAGTCTGAGCGCTGCCTGCAGTGCGACCTGAGACTGTGCATCTCGAACCCCAGGTCCTGGGGCGACTTTTCAAAGGAGGCTTAAGGCATGACGAAGACATTCGAAAACGCCGGGGCGATCGGCTATGCAGAGCTTCTCGAGAAGATCAAAGGCGCAAATATCATGGAATACGGGCTCAAAAGAGAGCCGCTTTCGGATAAGATCTACGCGGCATGCGCCAAAGAAGGCGATGTCTACGTCCATGCGGGCTTAAACAACGCCGATGTGGACGGTGCGCTCCTCGCACTCCTTAAGGACGATGCGGATGCAGTGCTCTCCGGCATCGCTGTGGCGGGCATGCTCGTCGGAGCAGCGGCGAAGTTCCTGTATCTCCCGGAGCGGGAGAAGGAGCTGACGGAAGAGATCCGCCCGAAAGCTGAGGAATATAAGATTGTTGTTGTAAATGACATCATCAACGTGCGCGAGTCCGAGGGAGACCTTCTCCTTCATCTCGCCACGGCGAAGGACCTGGCGGATCTGGTGGACGGCACTTTTGCCGCGGGGCACTATGTCGTGCTTCCCGGCGAGGCACCGAAAAAAGTCGCTCCGGACACAAAGGTCACTGACCTTGTCCCTCAGGACGGAGTCAAGGCCTATTACCTCGGCTATCAGTATTATACACCGGAGGAGGCCGCGTCCCTCACGGCTGCGGACGCGACAAACGGCGTGATCCGCGCGCTGACCGAAAAGGACTGCATCGTCACCGAGACGGCAAAGCTCCTTCTTAAGGACCGCGAGGCGAGCTGCGGGAGATGCGTCTTCTGCCGCGAGGGCCTCATCCAGCTGGAGTACATGCAAAAAGAGATCACACAGGCCCGCGGCAAGGCTTCCTTTGCGGATCTGACGACCGAAATCGGCGAGGCGATGGGCTATAACACGCTCTGCACCGTCGGCCAGGTGTCCGCGGACATCGCGCTTTCCGCCATGAAGAAATTCGGCGACGAGTACGACGCCCATATCAAGAAGAACAAGTGCCCGGCGGGAGTCTGCACGTCCTTCGTGCACATCTACATCGATCCGCAGACCTGCACGGGCTGCGGGGACTGCCTGGATGTGTGCCCTGCAGACGCCATCGAGGGGAAAGCGAAGTTTATCCATATGATCGACGAGTTCGAGTGCACGAAGTGCGGCAAGTGCATCGAGGCCTGCGAAGAGGGCGCAATTATGCAGACGGCGGGCAAGCTGCCGAAGCTTCCTTCAAGGCTCACGAAGGTAGGAAAATTCAAGAAGCATTGAGTATAAATACGCGGCAGCATGAGCCGGGAGTGCAATATCTCCCGGCTTTTTTTCGATATAAACGCGCAGCTTTCGGGAGAGCGGAAAGCTGCCGCAAAATGAGAGCGGACCTTTTGGTGGTGGATATGCGAAAAGTACTGATTGCGGACGACGAGCAGCTGATCTGCCGGATGATCACGAAGATGATTGACTGGGAAGGAAAGGGCCTTAAGCTGGCGGGAACCGCGGACAACGGCCTCACCCTTCTTCAGATGATCGAAGACGTGCACCCGGACATCGTGATTACGGATATCCGGATGCCCGGCCTCGACGGCCTGTCTCTGATCGAGAGGGCTCTCGCAGTACACTCCCAGCTTGACTTCATCATTATCAGCGGCTATAAAAACTTTGAATACGCCCATCAGGCCCTGACGCTGGGCGTGCGCCACTATCTCTTAAAGCCGATCGATGAGGCCGAGCTGAGCGAGACCCTCGACCGCATCATCAGGGAAAAGGAAAAGGACGATGAGTCGAGATCGAGGAGCGAGGCGCTTGAGGAAGAGCGCTTCTCCCACAGGCAGAATGTGAGGCAGCATTTTTTAAACAATATCCTGCGCTCCGCAAATATCGGAGTGGGGGAGGAGACGGAAGACGAGGACAGCTCCCTTGCATTTCGGAACAGCAGGTATCTGGCGTTCCTCGTGAAAGTGGACTGGACGGAGGAGGGGGAGATTGCTCCCGGCATCCTTGAGATCCTTAGCGCCATCATCGAGAGAGAGGAGCGGGAGTGGGGATGCGAGTATGTGAACTCCCACGTAAAGAGCGGGGTCGTGTCCGTCATCAATTATCCAAAGGGGGCCAGGGAGTCGCATCCCGACGACATGGAGGGCCTCTTTACGAAGTGCCGCAAGGAAATTGACAAGTTCTCCGGCTATTCCGTCACGATCGGAGTCGGATCCGAGAAGGGGGGCATCGGAGAGACCAGACAGGCGATCGACGAGGCCGTCGCCGCAGTGAAATGCCGGATCCGGAAGGGACTCGGGAGAATCATTTTCTTCGACAGGCTCTCCTATCAGAAGGTGAATGTCGAAGAGATGGTGAACCCCTCCCGGAAAGGGATAGCCAGGGCAGTGGAATCCCTTGACGCGGAGGCGGTGAAGAACGATTTTCAGCTGATGAGCGAGGAGATCCGGGCGAATCCGAGAAACTCACCGGCAGCGGTCTTCGAACTCACGGAGATCTTCCGTGACCTCATCGTGGAAGTTTTCCGGGACAATGCGGTAGATGAGAAGACAGCAAAGGCATTTGCGGATGAAACGGATCTCCTGATGGACAGGGCGACGAGCGAGCCCCAGCTCGTCCAGTACTTTGAGGACGCGGTGGAGCGGTTCTTCCGGCAGATCCTCTCGGAGAGGCGCCGGAGCGGGCAGGCCCCGGTCCGCCAGGCCAAGGCCTATCTGTCGGAGCATTTCCGGGAAAATCCCACGCTCGAGCAGGTGTCCGACGTGGTGGGAATGAGTCCCGCCTATTTCAGCACGCTGTTTAAAAAAGAGCTGGGCATCGGGTTCAGCGAATATCTGATCCAGCTGCGCTGCGAGGAGGCGAAGCGGCTCATGCGGGAGACGGGTGAGAGCATGAACCGGATCGCCGAGGACGTCGGGTACCTGGACGCAAAGTATTTCAGCCGGATTTTCCGCAAGACCGTCGGGATCAAGCCGAGCGAATACAGGAAGCTCTACCGGTGACGCGCGTGCCGCAAGGCCGCGGCAGGGAATGCTGAACAGTTACGTTTGTTCTTACTTGAGAGATATTAGGAAATGAAGATTGCCGCTGCCATTGTAATACTGATACTCATTGCCCTGGTGATATATCTGCTGCTCTACGTGCAGGAGGTGCAGGGAATTCTGCGGCTGATCTCAGGAAGAGCTGTAAAGAAGACAGAGATCGTGCCGAGGAAGAAGCTCGGCATCCTGAAAGCGGAGCTTATGGAGAAGCAGAAGGCCGTGAGAAATTTAAGCGACGCGGAGAGGGACCGGGAGCTCATGGAGACCCGGATGAAGTTTGCGCAGCTCCAGAATCAGATCAATCCGCACTTTCTGTACAATACCCTGGAGAACATCCGGGCCAGGGCGATCCTCGACGACAACGACGTGATCGCGGACATGACCGAGGCCCTGTCCCGCTTCTTCCGCTACAACATCAGCAAGCGGGCGGATATCGTGAAGCTCTCCGAGGAGCTGGACAACATCCGGACCTACATGCACATCCAGCAGTACCGCTTCACCAACAAATTCGATTTCCAGGTCTATGTCCACGACGACGAGCCCGGGGTGATGGAAGCCAGGATTCCGAAGATGACGCTCCAGCCCATCGTGGAAAATGCGATCTTCCACGGCATGGAGAACAAGATCGGGAAGGGGCACATCGAAATACACATCGAGTCCGACGAGAACAGCGTCTTCGTGATCGTGGAGGACGACGGGGTCGGGATGTCTCCGGAGAGCTTAAGAGAACTCGAGGACAAGCTTGTAAGGGAGCCGGACGGAACATGGGAGACGGGGCACGGCAGCGACGGCATCGCCATGCGGAACGTCAACAACCGCCTGAAGCTCTTCTTCGGGGAGGAGTGCGGCATCCACGTGTCGAGCACCGAGGGGGTCGGAACGGAAGTGGAGCTGATTCTGCCGAAGAGATAGCCGGCTTTTGGCACATCGAAGGCTTCTTTTGCCGGGACAATTCTGTCGGCGGCCGGACAGATAAGAGGGATATGAAGAGAGAATTTCTCCGCATTCACAATCTGGTGACAGGTGAGGAGGAGGGTGGGCTCAGCCGGTTCCACCTGCGCCTGTCGTGTGGGGATTTTGTGGAGATGCTCGGGACGGAAGGGGCGGGCAAAAGCGCCGCCGCGTCCTTTTTTTCCGGAAAGGAGAAGATCCGGGAGGGCTATGTCCGGATCGCGGGAGTGAGATACTATCCCGGGGAGACCCTTTCCGGAGCGGATATCCAGTGCATCGGACCGGTTCCCTCCCTCGCAGAAAGCCTCACCGTTGCGGAGAATGTCGCCCTCCTCACGCCCAAGCGGCGGATCCGGGGCCTCATCCGTCACAAAGATATGGAAGCGAGGGTGAACTTCCTGCTCGCCGAGTTCGGGCTGACGATCCGCGCGGACCGGAAGGTACAGGAGCTTTCTGAGAGCGAAAAGCGCTGCGTGGAACTGGTGAGGGCGGCGGAAAATGAGGTTCCCTTCATTTTTTTAAGCCACGTATTCGACTCTCTCGGCCAGGCGGACATCCAGCTCATCGAGGAGTGCCTCCTGGAGCTTAAGAAGAGGGGGACCACGATCCTTATCTTAGGGGGCGGGTTTCCCATCTTCCGCGGGCTCGACGACCGCATCGTGGTGCTCCGCGGAGGGCAGACCGTCCGCACCATCTACAGCGGGAGCTTTGACCGGGAGGAATATGTCAAGTGGGTGTTCGGCGTGACGATCCCGGAAAATGTGAGGCAGGAAGCCACCGTCCACCTTCAGAACAGGGAGACGGACCGATACAGGGAGACGGACCGGCACGGAGAGGGCGGCCGGGACGAAGTGCTGAGGCTTGGGTCCGTCAGATTCGGGGCGTCGGAGGAAATCTCGATGTCGGTTATGCGCGGCGAGATTGTCGGCCTCTATGACATGAACAACGTCTGCAACCGGGAGCTGATCCGTCTGCTCACAGGCGGTATGGAGCCCGATTCCGGATGGATGTCCCTCATGGGACGGCCGTATGCTCCGGCCTCCTTAAGGGAAGCGATCCGCAGAGGGGTCTCATTTATTCCCGGCACGGTTCTTCAAAATGCAGTGATCGAGGGCATGAGCTGCGGCGAGAATCTCGCGCTCTCCACTTTGCGGCAGCACAGCCTGCTCGGAATCTTTCCCAAAAAGAGAGTCCTGAAGTTCCTTGAGAGGGAGTTCCTTCCGGAGACGGGGGACGGGACGGGAGCAGACGGGGCAGGTGGGCTCAGCAGATATGATAAGATGCGGATCGTCCTTGGCAGGGCTCTCATCTCCCGGCCGGTTCTCCTTCTCGCCGAGGACATCGCAAGCGACATGAGCGTCGGCATGCTGAAGCTCGAAAATGAGTATTTCTCCAGGCTGACCCGGGAGGGCTGTGCGGTTCTCATTTCCTCTCAGAACTTCACTGTGCTCCGGCAGATCTGCGACCGCATCCTCGTGATCAACTCCAATCAGGAGGCGTCCGGCCTCCGCCCTTAGTGCGCACGGATGCAGACACCAAAAAAGACATGAAAGGGCTGCGCTCATGCCCTTTCGGGCGCACAGGCTCAGACAGGGAAAGATATGAGGCGGCTGCATTTATGTCCCTTTCGGGCGCACGGATGCGGACAGGAAAAGAAGATCGAAAAAAAGTCCACCTATTCGCAAGTCCGTCTCATTGAGGGCCTGCGACATTTTTTATAAAATGAATCCATCGAAAGCACAGCGGGTAACGATCTTGCATGTACCCGGTACCAGAAAGGAGAATGAATAATGAAAAAGCGTTTCATCAGCGGACTTCTCACAGCATCCATGGTTATGGGCCTTATGACAGGCGCGGCGACTGTCGCTTCTGCGGACGAGGCAGCCGAGTCCAGATCCGGACTTAAGATCGGCATGACCATCCCGGCCGTCAGCTCCGATTTCATGGCAGCTCTCGGCGACCTGCTCAAGGGCTACCTTGAGGACCAGGGCCACACGGTTCAGTTCGACTCCGCGGACGGCGATGTGACAAAGCAGGTCACTCAGGTTGAAAATGACATCCAGATGGGCTGCGACGCCCTGGTGATCTGGCCGGTGAACGGCGAGGGCATGGCTGCCACAGTTGCCAATGCTACCGCTCAGGGCATCCCGGTTCTCGCATTTGCGAATGCGATCCCCGGCGCAACGGCTAACCAGGTCGCAGCGGACGACTACGAGATGGGCTACGCTGAGGCAGAGCTCGCCAATGACTGGATCAATGAGACATTTGCCGATGCAGGCGACAAGGGCGTGAAGGTCTTCGTGATCACCGCTTCCAACACACCGCAGGCCGTTCAGAGAAGTGAAGGCATGCAGCAGATCGCCGAGATGAACAGCAAGGTCGATATGATTACGGCTGATGTGGACTGGGACAGCCCCAGCGGCTCCTCCGCACTCGTTGAAAACACCCTGATGACCAATCCGGACGTCAAAGTCATCATGGCACCGGGCGGAACGGTCGGCGTCGCTGCCAACAACTTCGTCATGAGCGCAAATTCACAGGTCGAGGACAAGGACCATTTCGCAGTCTTCACCGTCGACGAGACAGAAGAGATTGATTCAGCCATCGCCGGTTCTCCGGAAGGCGCTTCCGTCCTTCGCGGAACGATCTCCATGGGCACATTCGCTGACACGATCGCTGACTTCGCAAAGGCAATCCAGCCGTACCTCGATGGCGGTGAGATGCAGCAGGTCGACGGCCAGGCCTTCAAGGTCACTCCTGAGAGCCTCGCAGGAAGCGCTGCAGAGAGCACAACTGAGAGCGCAGCAGAGAGCACAACCGAGAGCGCAGCAGAATAAATTCTGGTCGGTTCAAAGCTCCCGCGGGCGGACTGCCCCGGGAGCTTTTTTGGAAGAGACTTGAAAGATGGTAACTATTCAGCACCCCCAGCATTCGGGACGCTTTGCGTCCCTCATTGTGGGCGTTCAGAGACGCTCCGCGTCTTGTCCGCCC
>CADCPJ010000030.1 GCA_902803245.1 uncultured Lachnospiraceae bacterium
CCCCGAAATCACAGCGAAAACCATTCAGAAAACCAGTTCTCTGCCTGATTTTCACTCTGATTTCAGGGGTGCTGAATAGTTACAAACTGTTCTTTTGCAAACTGTCCTGTTTTTCTCAGCAAGAGGCAACTGTTCAGCATCCCGGCATTCGGGACGCTCCGCGGCTTCTCACGCCGTCTGGATCAGTTTCCCGTATAAGCCGCCCAGGGCCATGAGCTCATCGTGAGTCCCCCGCTCGACAACCCTGCCGCCGTCAAGTACGATAATCTCGTCGCAGTCGCGGACGGTGGAGAGGCGGTGCGCGACGATGATGCAGGTGACTTGGCGGTTTTTAATATACTCGGATATCTCATATTCCGTTCGGGCATCGAGGGCGGATGTCGCTTCATCCATGATCAGGATGGCCGGATCTCCCGCAAGCCCCCGGGCGATCTCCACTCTCTGCCTCTCCCCTCCGGAGAGATTCTTTCCGTTCTCCTCGAGCATCATGCGGTATCCGTCGCTCTCACTTATCACAAAATCGTGAATCCCCGCGTCGCGGGCAGCGAGCTTCATCTCATAATCGGTGACGGACCCGTCCCACATACGGATGTTGTTCTCCATCGTGTCGTGGAAGAGGGCGATCTCCTGATTCACCATGGAGAGCGAGCTCTTGAAAACCGCCCTCGGGATCTCGCGGATTCTTTTTCCGTCGAAGAGAATCTCGCCGCTCCAGGGCTCACTCAAGCCCGCGACCAGCCTTGCGATGGTCGACTTGCCGGAGCCGGATTCCCCAACAAGGGCCACGCGCTTCCCGGGCGTGAGTGTCAGAGAGAAGTCCTCGATCAGGGGATCCGCATACCGGGAATACCCGAACGTCACGTGCTTCAGTTCCACATGGCCCGAGAGCTTGCTCACATTTTCGAAGCGGATTCCCTCGTAATCCCTCCCCGTATCAACCTCTTCCGGATAGTCCATGACATCCCATACGCGCTCCAGCGAGGATCCCATCTCCTGCAGGTCCTCTCCTGCCTCGATGAGGTCGTTGACAGGTGCTGAGAGGGCCTCAAGGAACTGCAGAAATGCGATGAGGATACCGGCAGAGAACCTGCCTTCGATGATGAGATAGCATCCGGTGACCAGCACGACGCAGTCAGAAATCTTCTGGATGAGGGACGGGAGAACGAGCAGGTACTTCGCGATATTGTTGAACTCAACTTCCGCCTTCACGACGGATGCATGGAATCCGCTCCATCTCTCAAAGTAGCCCGTTTCCGATCCGGTCGCCTTGATGGTCTCGATCATATCGATTCCGGAGACGGTCGCGGAATCGAGGTTCGACTGGTTTCGGTACTGCGTCGAGGAGATCTCCCTGCGGATCCTTCCGACGCGCCTGGCGACGAGGAGATTGAGCACGATGGTCGCCGCCCCGATCGCTGTCAGGGGCAGGGAATACTGCGCCATGACCACCAGATAGAAAGCAAGCATCAGGATGTTCATGAGAAGGGGCGCCAGCTTTCCGATCATGGTCTCCGCTATGGTGTCATTTGCGTTCTGGCGGTTTGCGAGGTCGCCGGTCCTGCGCCTCGAAAAAAAGTCGAGAGGGAGCTGAAGCAGGTGATGCATATAGGAGGCGTTGAACCCTACGGCAAGCCTGCCGGTCGACCGGATGATCAGCGCGCTGTGAATGGTCATCGCGATCAGCTGGAAAAAGATCACCGCCGCAAAAAAATACAGGATCTCCGGGTACCAGGAGGTCCTGTGCCCGCTTAGGATATCATCCGTAAAAACCCTGGAGAATACAGGGGAGAGGACGCCTCCTGCCGCCGCGAGGAAACCGGTGATAAGGACGAGGATCATCGTCCTGCCGTCCGATCTCATGACGGATCTTAAGAAAGCCGCCGTATCCTTCCTCTCGCCGTCGGCCTTAAACTCTTTTCCCGGAATGCAGCTTACACAGCTTCCCTTGTACTTTTTTTCAAACGCTTCCGCACTTAAGCGCATCCGCCCCTTTGAGGGATGGATGAGATGCGCCTTTCCAGACCGGAATCCCTCAAGGATCACGAACTGGTTTTTCTCCCACTCAAGGATGACGGGGCAGCGTTCCGCCCCGTCCGTCAGCTCCTTGGCGGAAATATGTTTTTCTTCGCACAGAAGTCCGAAAGATGTGCCTGCCCGTACAATATCCAAAAGGCGGATCCCGTCCCTGGAAATGCCGCAGGACGAACGCACCTGATCCTGGCTCACCGCTTTCCGGTAATACATAAGGATCATCGTAAGACACGCGGCTCCGCCTTCCATCTCCTCCATCTGAAGGACGAGCGGCACATGAACCATACGCTTCTGCATTTTCATTCCCTCATCTCATCAAGAACCGGATCGGCGCCACTTCTTCGGTAAGGAACGTCACATCGGTCAGTGTTACGGTATACTGCGACAGGTCCTCGTCCGGACGGATCACAAGAAGCCAGCTGTAATCCTGGCTGATACACTTCTGGACAGCCCATTCGTTGCCAAAAAGGATTTCCTTCGCCTCCTCCGTGGACACAGGCACATTGAACATCTTCTCGATCGTCCCGGTGTACTCATTCTGGTCAGGCATCACAAGCCTCACCTTATCGCTGAAATTCTTCACCGCCTGTCCGTTGTACCGGAACGCGTCCACGAAGCACAGAATCACGATCTCTTTCGCTTCATCATGGTCCGTCTCCGGCTCTTCCCTGAAGATTCCCCCGATTGCCTGCCTGGTCGAACCGCCTTGAAGGGCCTCTTCATACGCCGCCTTGTCGAAAGCCACTCCGGTCACGGTCTCCGTCACGGGAAGCGTGCCGGCAAACCCCCATACGATCGTCGAAACCGTCAGTATGAGGAGCGACAGGATCACAATGAGGGTTCCCGGTTTCGTGGCCCTTATGTATTCGTTCAGGTCCTCCTGCCCCGCCTGACGCATTTTGCGCTCTTCCTCATCATCCCACTGATCATTTCTTCTTCTCTTTCCCATCGATAATCTCCCAAAGATGTGGCAATTGCATGTGGAAGGATGCTCATGGTCTATGCTATACTTGTCGGCAAAGAAGCTGGCTTATTGTCAGTTCTATAGCACAATTCATTCACCTGATTGTTTCAAAAGGAGGTTGAAGCATGTCCGAAAAAGGCAAGATGAACGGCGTCTACAATGAAACCGAATATGAGACGATCGCATTTCCCATGATGAAGGGAAGCAAAGCGATCATCAAGGATCACTGTGACGAGACAAAAGAGACCTACCACGCGTTCCTTCGCCGCGCCGTCGTGAACCAGATCGCGCGCGACCGCGAGGCCATGGGCGATCCGTCCGTCGATCCGAACACGAAGTACGAAGGCTGGCTCCATTACGAGGACAATGTCAAAAAGCAGATTCTTGTGTCCCTCGACGAGTGGATCAAGTCCGGAAAAAAGGAGCCTTTTAAAGGCTGAACATTCACCTCGCGCAGTCTCCGCCATCCCCTCGCAGAAGATCCATCGCGTGCGGGATGGCATCCATGAAGACGTCCATGCTCTCCATACAGGCCTTCGGGCTTCCGGGAAGATTGATGATGAGCGTCTTCCCGCGGATCACGGACACCGCCCTTGAGAGCATGGCGCGGTTAGTGATCTTAAGCGACGCTGCGCGAATTGCCTCCGCAATCCCCGGGGCATTCCGCTCAGCCACCGCGAGCGTAGCTTCCGGTGTCCGGTCCCTTTGGGAGAAGCCTGTCCCTCCGGTTGTCAGGATGAGGTCCGGCCGTCTCTGGTCCGCGAGGCGGATCAAGTGGTGCTGAAGGAGCTCCGAGTCATCGCTGATCAGGAACTGCTCGATCACCTCATAGCCGCTCTCCATAAGGCGCTCCGCGATGGCAGGGCCGCTTTTGTCCTCTCTATGTCCCTTGGCCCCCTTGTCGCTCAGCGTGATGACGGCGGCCTGATAGGGCATTTTCCCCTCACGGGGCC
>CADCPJ010000031.1 GCA_902803245.1 uncultured Lachnospiraceae bacterium
CAGTCAAGGCGGATCGAGGACGCCTTCTCCACGACGGCCGTCACCGCAGCGGCCTCCGTCCCGTCCTTGTCCAGCTTGATGAACGTCTTGTGGAGGACTTCGTCGATCATGAGCGGGCTCCCGGACATTCCGGAGAAGTCGGCGGAAGGGGTAAATGCCGTGCGGACCCCGAGATCCTTCAGCACCTCGGTGAGCTTCACTTCGCACTCGCTTTGGAACTCGGGCATTCTCGTGTGTACCAGGATTCCGGAGGTCCTCGCGCTCTTCACGCAATTGACGAAGTCCTCCCCGGTCAGGCTCATGGCATATTCGCTGAGGGACATCCCTTCCGGAGGCAGGAGAGCGAGAAATGCCGCCGTGCCGCCGCGGTAGTATTTCAGAAATCCCTCTGCCCCTTTCATCGTCACATAGGAGTGTTCCGTGCCTTCCAGCATCGGCACGTCCTTTTTGTTCCCCTTCCCGTCGGTAAATGTGCGCTTCACGGTGACCGCATAAGGTTCGCCCCACTGTCCCTTAAAGTAGAGGGCGTTCATGAGAACGACGCGAGAAGACGGATCCAGCTCATCGATGATCTTTTTTATCTTCCCCCTCGTCTTCGCGGACACCCAGTCGTTCATCTCCTTTACCGTGGACCCATCAAACGGAGCCCCGCGGACCTCGGCATGAAAGAGATTCTTCATCTTGTCCAGATAAGAGCTCTTCAGGCGGATCACATCTTTCCTGTACCAGATCGAGTCAGCCGTCTCGCACAAAATGCTCCCGTCCGATCCGAGCCGGTCACCCATCGCGGCGAGAAAGCTTCCCGTCTGATCCGCGGGCACGCCGCCCATGAGCGCCTCGATCTCTTTTCGTGCTGCGCCTTCCGCCCCGTACTCAGCCAGAGTGAGCGCAGTCAGTATGGATGCGGGAGAAATGAGGACATTCCTCCCCTCCCCGCTCTTTGCCAGGGATTTCGAAAAGAGCTTCACGGACGCGTCCGCAATCCCGAGTACAGCCGGGTCCTTCTCGCGGTACGCGGGATTCACCGGCAGCGGAGCGGGCGTCGGGGTCGGCGAAGCGTTCTCCTTTTTCTTTACCGCAATCCTGCAGCGAAGCTTCTTTTTGCCGGCCTTTGCTTCGACAAAGCAGCTCCCGGCTTTTACTGCAGTGATGACCGCTGTCTGTCTCTTCTTTCCCTTCGTCTTCACGAGCACCAGCTTCCTGCCCTTCACGGACCAGGAGACCTTCCTGTCCGTCCCCTTTACCTTGAGAGTCACTTTGTCTCCGATATGCAGGGTCTTTGCCGTTCTGTTCAGCCGGATTCCCGAGGCAGCCGAAACGCTCACCTGCATAAGACAGATCGAGACAAAGAGCAGGATCGTCATTTTTCTAAAATACCGCGTCATCTGTCCGCCTCCTCATTTCTTAAAACCATGTGCTCTCTCCCGCCGGGTGCCGTCCCGCCTCAAGGAGCATTTATTGTCATTGCACATCCGGCAGTGCGTCATAATACGCCTCAAGCTTTGGCCGGGCGCTCTCATAGTATTCTTTCAGCCCCGGATCGAACTGCGTTCCCATTCCGCCCATGATGATGCCGTCGGCCTTCTCATAGGACATCTTCTCCTTGTACACCCTCTTGCTCACAAGCGCGTCATACACATCCGCGACGGCCATGATTCTCGCCTCAAGAGGGATCTCATTTTCCTTAAGCCCCTCGGGATAGCCGGTCCCGTCCCACCTCTCATGGTGGAAATGGGCGACGTTCTCGGCCAGGACCCGGAAATCCGAGTCGTCCGTCTCCTTCAGGATCTCGTGGACAATCCTCGCTCCCTCGGCTGCGTGGGTCTTCATTTTTTCAAACTCTTCTGCGGTAAAGCGCCCGGGCTTCCTCAAGACCGCATCATCAACAGCGATCTTCCCGAGGTCGTGCATGGGCGCGGCCTTGATCAGATTGGCGCAGAACGTATCGGTGAGGCGTACGTCCCCTTTCGCCTTCATTTCCCCGATCAGGATGCGGACGCCCTCGCTGGTTCTTCTTATGTGGCCGCCGGTCGAGTTGTCGCGGCTCTCAACCATCGTTGCCATGCCGAGAATCAGCCGGTTATGCATCTCATTGAGATTATCGGTCTTTTTTCGGACTTCCGCCTCGAGATCGGAGTTGTAGTGGTGGATCAGGGAGATATACTTCTGGTTCTTCGTGTCGTCCGCGAGGAAGAACTGGTATCCTTTTTTCTTTTTTCCTATGAAGAGGTCATGAACGCTGACCACGTAGATCCGCTCATTGTCCTCTCCCGCTTCTTCGGCCGCTGTATTGTCCCTGGAGACAGGGCGTCCCTCATACCCTTTGCTCACAGCGCCCGGTGCACCGGATAGAAGTTCATGCGGCCGGAGCTTCTTCCTGTAATAAAAAAGATTATTCGATTCATCCTGCCGGAAAGCGTTCAGATATGTAAGCAGGGTCTCCCGGAGCACCCTCTCATTGCTGATCGGGCGGTCCACCGTGAGGCCGCTAAGCTCCGGCAGAATCCGCTTCGCCGTCCCGTTGCTCCCCAGATAATTGAGCTTCAGGTCAAATGACACAAACCCGGTCTCCCCGGACTGCACCATGGAATCGATCACGGTGTCGCTGATGTCATAGAGATTGATCCTCTGGACGATCAGGAGGTACATAATCTGCGCGATGACGTAAGAGACAGGGAGAAGGTCCACCTCCTTCACGAACATCCTCCCCGGGAAATAGGCGAAGAGCGCTATGAACTCCGGTATGAAAACAAGTATCAGGATCACTCTTGAGACCTGCGTCCTGCGAAACCAGCTGTAGATGATCACCCCTATGCTGACTGCGAAAAGGAGCGAGATCATCGCCCAGAAGACGGAGTGAAGCGGGCCGTATTCCTTGATGAAAACCGTTTTGCCCTGATATGTCCTCATCTCGGTATTCCTGTAGAATACAGGCAGATATCCGATCGTCAGGACAACCAGATACATCAGGGAGCAAAGAAGAAAACCGCATGCCTTCCACAGCTTCCTGACACGGAAGTGGCACAGATTCAAAATGCTCATGAGCAGGCAGAATTCCAGATAGCACCCGCCGATATAACCGATCTTTGTCCCGATTATGTAGGAATCGACATCCGTCGCAGCCCCCTGAAACACGAACCCGAGGTTCGTGATCGGGACGAGGACAAAAACCAGCGCGATATGAATGTCAAAGTGCTTGTGCCACTTGGCGGCATAGAGCATGGTCATGCAAAAGGAGATCAGAAACATCCAGTAATAATAATCTTGGAGCATGGCTCGCCCTCCCTTAAATCATTCTTCTATATTTTATCATAAAAGGGGTCGAATTCCATCCTCCTCATTGAAGTCATTTCGCCAAGCGGCATTTCACCTACGGGCATTCCGCTTAAGGGCATTCCGCTTAAGAGCATTCCGCTTAAGAGCATTCCGCTTAAGAGCATTCCGCTTAAGAGCATTTCATGGCATTTCGCTCATGCGGCCTTATACTTCTTCATCGCCCTGAGCATGAAGAGGAATTCCGCTTTGTAATCATTGTCCATGATCTCCGGATCCTCTTTCAGCCGCTGATAGATGCCGTCAAAGGTCGAAGTCCCCGCGTATTTGGAATCCCTAAGGAGCATCCCCGCCTGGGCGACGCCTGCTGCCCAGGAAGTATCCGCGTCCATTTCCTCCTTCAGATCGTTCATGGAGACCGGGTACTCGCGAAGCACGCTCTCATCGGATCCGGGGTCCTTATATCGGATGCTCACACTTAGGAGCTCGATATTTGCATCTTTCCCGTCCGCGGACTCTTCCTCCTTTCCATATCTGGAAGGCACCTCCGGAATCTCAAATCCGGAAGATACAGGCACCACCTCGTAGAGCACGGTCACGCACTGTCCGGCTCCGACTTCCCCGCCGTCCTTCGTGTCGTCGGCGAAGTCCTCCGCCGCCATCCTGCGGTTCTCGTAGCCGATCAGCCGATAGCCCTTCACGGTTGCCGGATTGAACTCGACCTGAAATTTCGTGTCCTTTGCAGCAGTATAGACCGTCGAGAAAAATTCCTTATTGAGGGCCCTGTCCGCTTCCCTTTCGCAGTCGATGTAGAAATAGTTCCCGTTTCCGTTGTCCGCGAGAGTCTCCATCGTCGTGTCGCTGTAGTTGCCTTCCCCGAAGCCGAGGCAGGAGAAGAAGATCCCGCTCTGCCTCTTCCTGCTGATCAGCTCCTTAAGTCCGGCCTCGGAGGAAGTCCCCACGTTGAAGTCCCCGTCCGTGCACAGGATCACGCGGTTGTTGCCTCCGTCAATATAATGCTTCTCAGCGATCTCATAGGCCTTGTTGATTCCGCCCTCGCCGTAAGTGGATCCCCATGCCTCGAGCCCATTTACCGCACTTAAAATCCTCTCCTTCTCATCTCCGGACGCGCCCTCCAGGATGACTTCCTCGCTTCCCGCATAAGTCACGATGGATACGGAGTCCCGCTCATCCAGATTGTCGGTCAGGATCTCCAGGGACTTCTTCACAAGGGGAAGCTTGTCGAAGTCGAACATGGAGCCGGATGTGTCGATCAGGAAGACGATGTTGCTTCCCCTTAACTCCTCCTTAAGGTCTTCTGCCCGGATTCCGACTTTCAAGAGGAGCGTATCCCCGTTCCACGGGCATGGGCAAAGTGCGGTCGTCACTCCGAATTTTTCATCGTCCTCTGCCTGATTGTAGCTGTACGGGAAGTAGTTGATCATCTCCTCGACGCGGATCGCGGAGTCGTCAATGCCGTAATAATATGGATCATCCCCGTAGGCATAGGGCTCCAGAAGCTTTCTCCGAAGGGAGGAATAGGAAGCCGTGTCCACGTCCGCGCCGAAGGTCGAGAAGGGCTGCGTCTTTGTGGAAATGAATCCGGACTCCTCCACTCCGGCATATTCCTCGGTATGATACGCCTCTCCAAAATCCCCTCCGGACTGTGTGCGGAGCAGTTCATACCCGGAATCCGGAGCTTCGTATGCTTCATATTCCGCGGCTTCCTCATAGACGGCGTCGTCAAAGGCATAATCGGCAGCGCCGTCTTCGGCCACGGCCGATGCATTTTTCTGAAGGCCGTTAAAGCCGAGCAGAGGTCCGCCCGCTGCCGCACTGTCCATCTCAAGCTCCAGTGCCCCCCTGCCCCTCCTGTAGAAATCGATATACTGCTCACCGACTTCATCAATCCTCTTTTCAATCTCACTGTCCGAATACTTCCCGGCCCTCACCCCGGCACCGGCGCTGACGCACAACGCCTCCGCTGTAAGTATGAAGGACAACACGAATCCCAGATTCCGCTTCATCATGATTTTTCCCTCCTTAAATTGAAAAATGACACTGGTGCCCGGCATCAATGTCATCGCTTTTAGTGACGAAGTAAGATGCCGGTGATGCATGAATGACAAAAGAAAATGCGTGCTTGTCTGGTTGCCTCTTACACATAAAGACCGGAAGTGTTCTTAGTCCGTCACATAGATTTGAAAAAACTTTTTCGTTGTTGTGTCTGTTCGCGCTGTTTGCTTTTAAATACTCTTCAGGATGCCTTTCTCCTTCCCCTGCGGCAGTCCGCAAATGCCTGAAGCAGCCTCTTCTCTTCCGCCGTCAGATGCTTCGGCACATCGATCTCAATCTCTACATACTCATCCCCGGTCATGCTGCCCTTTCGGATCCCTTTTTGTTTCAGCCGGATCTGCTTCCCGCTCTGGATGCCCTCCGGAATCCTGCAGCTCACATCTCCGTGCAGCGTGGGGATATATGCCTCGCCTCCGAGGGCAGCCGTCTCAAAGGGAATTCGGACAGTCGTGTAGACGTCGAGGCCCTTTCTCGTGTAAGTATCGTCCGGCATGATATGTATGGAGATGAGCAGGTCTCCCTTCTTTCCCGAAGAAGATGTCTGCCCTTTCCCTTTCAGCCTCACGCTCTGTCCCTCATCGATCCCGGACGGAATCTGCACCTGCAGCTTCCCGGACGTTCCCTTTCCGCTGCCCGGATCCATCATTATGGTCTTCGTGCAACCAAGCGCCGCTTCCCGGAAGCTGATCGTCATCGCAGTCTTTAAGTCCAGATTCTCCTCCCCTCCATAATTCCTGAAGGAAGAAAAATTCATGCCGCCAAAGCCGCCGTTTCCGCCGGGTCTCCGAAAGTCTTTTCGGCGGCCGAAGATATCCCCGAACATGCTCTCGAACAGGTTCTCAGCATCCGCCCCGTCAAAGTGGAAGGTATGAAATGAGCCGTTTTGTCCCGCGTAAGACGCGCCTCCGGAATTCTGCCTTCCGGAAGGATCCGGGCCCTCAAATGCCGCAAACCCATAGGCATCGTACAGCTTCCGCTTTTCCGGATCAGAAAGGATTGCATATGCCTCGCCGATCTCCTTAAACTTTCTCTCAGCCTCCTTGTCCCCGGGATTCGCATCCGGATGATATTTCTTTGCAAGCTTCCTGTATGCTGACTTGAGTTTCTTTATGTCCGCAGACTTCTCCACTCCCAGAACTTCATATAAATCGCGCTTCATGGCCTTATCACCTCTTTTCATTGCGAAACGCCGCCTCACCTTTTTAGCGAAGCGGCGTTCTGTATTGTGTTTTTCCGGCGCTTACTTCGCTTAGGTGATCGGCGGGTTTCCCGAATGTAATTCCAGTATACTCTGTCTTGTTAGCACTGTCAACAGTTGAGTGCCAATTCTCATATGACACGGATCAGAACCTTTACTTTCTTTCTTCCCGCCGTCACCAAAACGGAGGCCTTTCCTTTTTTGAGCCCTTTGATCACTCCTTTTCGGGAGACCGACGCGACCTTCTTCCGGCTCGACTGATAAGTGACCTTCGACCCGTCAGAGGCGGAGGCCTTGAGGCGGAGCTTCTTTCCCTTCTTGAGGAGGATCCTTCCGGTCTTTGTCCCGGCTGCATTCAGCTTCTTCCGGACAGCAGGGTTCCCGAACGATATCTTCAGATCCCGGGATTCTTTCGCGGACTTCAGCGTTGTGAGAGCAGTCTGGACAACCGTCTGTGCGATCGTTGTGTCCGATCCCAGTTCCTTCGCTTCGCTGATTGCCTTCTTTGCCGCGGAAATGGCGTTCTCCGCGGCCTTTATCGCCGCTTCCGTCGGATCTGCCTTCGCGGTGTCCGCACAAGCCACTGCTTTCGCTGCCGCTGCCTCGGCGTAAGTCCTGGCATTTAAGATGATCAGCTCTTCTTTTGCCTTCCTTGCCGCCTCTTCCTCCGCCTTCTTCGCTTCGGCCACAGATTTCTCCGCGCGGGTGAGCTTTAAGAGGGCAGCCTCATCAATCAGCAGCTTCTGGATATCCCCAAGCAGCTCATAGGAGCTCCTCGCGTCCTGCACAAGCTTTTCGTCTGCGGCGCCAGGAGCCTCCGGCAGGGCACGCAGTATTTCAAGAACATCCAGCGCAGCATCCACCGCCTGAGCGGGCAGGATCTCGAGGCGGAGCGGTTCCCCGTCCGCTTCCTGTCTTATGTATCCGACAGCGCTCGCGTGTCCCGTAATGCGGTACGATCCTGTGCTCAGGTCGTCCCGGGAGAAGGACACCTGTCCCGGGCTCTTCGTCTCTCCGTCGCATCCGACCTCCTCCCAGGTCTTCGAGGTCTCATTCCACCGCTCTATCTCCGCCCAATATCTGTCGGCGCGGTCCGCCTCCGTGAAGGAGATCTCCGCCGCATCCCCCTCCGCAATCACAGGGCGGGCGAGAGATATGGAAAATGAGCCGACATTTCCGAGCTTTGTGATGTGGATGGTCTTCGGCTCAGTGGCGAGCCAGTTCCACTTCTCCCCGTCTCCATCTCTGTCTGCATCTTTTTCCGCATCTTTTTCTGCATCTTTTTCTGCATCTTTATCTGCATCTTTATCTGCATCTTTATCTGCATCTTCAGTTTCGGCTTCAGCTTCAGCTTCAACTGCATCTTCAGCTTCATCTTTTGTGTCCCGCTCGTCGAAAGCGATCTGGGCGTAGATAATATGCGTTCCCGCCTTCTCAAAGCACGGGCTTATGACAAGCGACCCGTCTTCGCCCAGCTCATCCGGAGAATAGATATGCTCCTCATAGAAGGAGCGGGTTTCATCCCACCAGACCCTGACACCCCGGATCGCGCGCTCATCCTCAGAGGAGACACTGATCTTCACAGGCTCGTTGACCAGGGCGCTGTCTGCACCAAGCGCAATGTGCTGTGACGGGTCCGGGGTGACGAAGGGGATCACGGCTTCATAGATATCCGCGTCATAGCCTCTCGCCGTCGCGTCAAACCGGATATGGACGAGATCTCCCTCGCTTACTCCTGCAAGCTGCTCGTCAGACAGGTTCACGTTGATGAACCCGGAGTGTATGACTTCGGAATACAGGTCCACTCTCTCGCTCCCGCAAAGCGGCTCATACCAGATGTGTGCGCTGAGGTCCTCCGCGTATTTCGGTTTCTTTATCGTGAGAGTTAAGGCATCTCCCCGCTGCAGATAAGAGGGGATGTCCGGAAGCTCCAGCTTCAGGGCCTTGCCCGTAGACGAAACGACAGTGATGGTCTGGGGCTTGGAGGGAACGCCTTCTTCCGATTCATCGTAGTGGGCGACGGCGACCATCTGATAAGTGCCCGCTTTGCTGTACGACGTCGTCTGCTCAAAGGACTCCTTTGTACTCCCCTCACTCCAGGACGGATCCGTCTCATGATCGGGATACACGTCAACCCGGCTGGCGCCGGGCGCATACACGGAGAAGGTCACATCCTCGCGGGTATCCAGCGCATTTTTGGACACTGTGAGCAGGACTTCCCCGGTCTTTACCTCGGGGCTTGTCACCTCGAGGAGGAAGGGGCCGCCCTCCGCACTCCGCCCGATGTATCCGATCCCGTTTGCCATGCCGCAAAGAAGATAGTTTCCGGGCGCAAGGGAGAGCGTCGAGACATTGACCGTACCCGGCTCATCCACGTGGCCCATGATTCCGACCGGTATCCATGCGCCATCTTCCTCCCTTTCAACCTGCAGCCAGTAGTCGTCGGCGTGCCTCGATCTCGAGTACGTGACTTCGATCGTATCCGCCTGCATGACCGTCTCTTTGTCGACGGAAACAGTGAAGCCGCCCAGATCGCCATAAGCGCCCACGCGCAGTTCGATCACATTGGAGGTCACCCACGCGCAGTGCTCCATCTCACCGGATTTCTTCGCCTTTTTGTCATATGTGACCTGGGCATAGAGGAGGTGCCTGCCCGGATTCCACCAGGATATGCCGGCAACCAGGGAGCCGTCTCCCTCGGCGAGGTCTTCCGGTCCATAGTACTGAAAGTCCTTCTTCTCGTCCAGAAAGACGCGGACAGCCTGAATCGTTTTCTCCGATGAGGAGGCAACCGTAAACTCCACATTTTCATTGACAAGAATGGTCTCCGGAAGCCCGTCTTCAAGGGATACGGAGACTTCCTCATTCGGGAGTACGAACAGAATCCCGGCATCAAAAGAGCATCCGTCGTATCCCGGCGCGCTCGTCTCCACATGTACCCTCACATAGCTGCCCTCCGGCACGGCGGCAAGAAGTTCGCTCGTGATATTCACCTCGAGGTCCCGCGCCCGGCCATCCGCCGCAAAGAGCGTCGTATCCGCTCCCTCTTCGTCTGCATCAAATGAGACCCGCGCAGACATATATTTCGCCCCCTCCGCTTTCGGCACGGCAAAGGAGAGGGAGTCTTCCCCCGTAAGAAACGGCGGGAGTTTCGGAACCTCAAGCTTCAGGGTCTTTCCGGTTAAGGCTGTGACATGAATTTCCTGCGGCATAGAAGCACTGCCCTCATCCCCGTCCTCGTAGTGAGCGACGGCGACGAGGCTGTAATTACCCGATCTGTCATAGGAAACCGTTCCCTCGAACGCCTCCGTTAGCTTTGCGCAGCTTCTCCCTCTGCCCGTGCCGTAAGCCGGAAATACTTCAATCCATCTGGCCTCCGGGGCGTAGACAGCGTACTTCACTTCTTCAAGTGTATCCACCTCGCTCTTTTGAACAGTCAGGATCACCTGGCCCTTCTCAAGCTCTGTCTCCGCCACATGGAATGCGGCATATCCGTTTGCCGCCTCCCTCTCCACACAGCCGGTTCCCTTTGCCCGGCCAAGTACGCAGTAATCCCCCGCTTCCATGAGGAGAGTGGATACCGAAACGGTTCCCGGTTTTAAAACATCCGGGATGGATTGAAACAGCATCCAGTCTCCCGCTTCTTCGTCCCATCTCAAAATGCTGCCCATGTAGATTTCCGCATGCTCCGCCTCGGAGAAAGTGATGAGAAGCTCCTCTCCCCTTTTTACGGAATCACTCTCCGGCATGCAGGTAAAATCGCCGATTTCTCCCTCCGCTCTTGCGGGAATGACGACCGGGTTCGTGCCGGCCCACCCGAAATCCTCCGCGTCACAGGCGTCGCCGTCCCACTCTTCCCCGGGGTCGTCAAAACTCACCTCGGCATAGACGAGGTGCTCTCCGGGAGTCGCGAACACAAGGCCTGTGACAAGGCTCCCGTCCTCGCCCATATCCGCGGAAGTGTACAGTCTCCCCTCATACCAGCCGCCCTCTTCATCCGTCCAGATGCGGACAGCTGTCATCCTCTCTTCGCCGTCACAAAATACGCGGACCGGGGCAGGGCTGTTGACAGGCACGCTCTCCGCGGAGAAAACGAGATGGGCGAGGGGCTCCACGTTCATCCTCAAAATCTTCTTTCCTGCAGTCCCGATATCGTATCCTCTGCCCGCTGCGGTGATCCGGACCTCGATCACGGAGCCTTTGGGGACATCGTCCAGCGTCTCACCCGGGATGCACACATCAAGAAGCGGCTCATCGGTGTGCTCTTTTATGAGTTCCCATCTCCCATCCGGCGCCGTGACATCGACGAGGACATCCATATATTCCGCGTGTTCCGGCAGTTCTGCGCAAAATTCCAGGGATTCTCCGTCCCCCACATTGTCCGGAAGGTCCGCGGGGAGCTTCGGCAGGATTTCTTCCCCGGCCGAGGCCCTGACCGAAATCTCCGCGGGATCCGAAAGAAGCGTCTCCTCCCCCTTTTGGGCCGCCGCGACGATGTGATACGTGCCGGACTTCAGATACCGGAAGCTGCACACAAAGGAGCCGTCCTCCTCCATCTCAAGGCCGCTTAAGACAAAGGAACGGTCTCCGTCGTAATCGGGATAGACGAGGATCTCCCCGGTTTCCGGTGCCGTGACGCTGACGGTGACGGTGAGCATCTCGCAGGTGTCCGCCTCGTCCGCTGTGACAGACAGCTTGACGGGGTTTTCCTCCGGCTCCTCCGGGATATCACCGGAGTCGTCCAGGCCGCCCGACTCACCGGAGTCGTCCAAGTCATCTAAGTCACTTAAGCTTCCGGTCGAACCGGAATCACTGTTTTCGCCGGAATCACCGGATGTGCCAAACCCATCACTTTCATCGGATTCTCCGGATGCACCGGTATCACCGCTTTCGTCGGGTTCTCCGGAATGGCCGTTTTCACCGGGATCATCGGTTTCACCGCTCTCAAAAGACTCGCCGGAATCATCCGCTTCACCGCACTTACAGGTCTCGCCGGAATCATCCGCTTCACCGGTCTCAAAGCACTCGCCGTTCCCAAAGAATTCACCATTCTCAAGGAATTCACCGGGAGCGGACAGGTCTGTGCTCACTTCCGCATCGCCCCAAAAAGACCCGGCCGCCGCTTCCCCGGCATAAGCAGCACAGGAAAGATCGTCCCCCGCACAGGCGGCGTTCGTTCCCTGTCCAAGGAAAATCGCCATGGTCACAATGACAGACAGCCATCTTCGCTTCATAGATAAAGCCCCTTTTGTATATCAGGATCACTGCCCGGCCGCCTTCATATCCGGCCGCCGGACAGGTTCATATCAGGTTTTCGCCAGTTCCGCGCCCCGGTAAACCGGGTCTTCTTCTCACCGCGAAAAAGGCAAGATCACGTCCCTTAAGCATCCGGGAACCGCAAGATATAGTATATTTTATCACAGCTCCGCGGTATACCGGAATGGTTTCTTTATCCCGAAACAGAAATAATGTGCTTCCCTGTCCTCTAAGTTTTTATGCCGCTGTCTTACAGTTGTCTTCACTTTACTTTTAAGGTAACTATTCAGCACCCCCGGCATTCGGGACGCTTTGCGTCCCTCATTGTGGGCGTTCAGAGACGCTCCGCGTCTTGTCCGCCCCG
>CADCPJ010000032.1 GCA_902803245.1 uncultured Lachnospiraceae bacterium
GCACAGCATCATCTCTCATAAATGACGAGCTCGTCGCCGACCATGACGCGGTAGTCCTGCCCCGGCTTCTCGGACTGCCCGCCCCGCTTGACGAGGAGAATGACGACGCGGAAGTCCCTCTCCACGGTTTCCGTATCTTTCCCGATCCAGCTGCTGCTGATATCGACCACAAGGGTCGAAGTGACCCCCTCCAGATCTCCCTTCCCTTTCGACGCGGCTTCCGTGTACTGCTCGACGAAGCCTGCGGAGATGATGCCGGTCGGGATGGCGACGGCGCCGACGCCGAGGAAGCTGATGATGATGGCCAGCAGCTTGCCGAGCCACGTCACCGGATAGATGTCCCCGTAGCCCACTGTGAGGAGGGCGGAGACGCTCCACCAGACGCCGGAGAAAGCATTTTTAAAATGCTCCGGCTGCGCCGTGTGCTCCGCACTGTACATCGACAGAGAGGCTGCCAGGATCAGGACGACTATGATGAAAACGGAGGAGAAGATCTGGTTCCGCTTCTCGCGGAAAACCGTCCGGATGACGTTGAAGGAATCGTAGTAGGCGTTGATCCGGAAGAGGTGGAAGATGCGCACCACCCTCAGCATCCGGAAAGCGACAAAGCCGCTCAGGTAGAAGAACGGGAGGATCGTAAGGAGATCCACGATGCCGTCGAAGGAGAGGATGAACTTCAGCGCCGCGCGCCCCCTCGTAAGGCCCGGATAGAGGAAGTCGGACGTCCATATCCTTAAGGCGTATTCGATTATGAAGATGATCACCGTGACGAGCTCCACGACGTCGAGGATACTATAATAGGGCTCCAGCTCGTCGAAGGTCTTTAGAATGAGAGCGGTGATATTGAGAATGATCACGGCGGAAATGCCCACATCGAAAGCACGCGAAACGGGATCGGCCGTGTGGCCGATCTGGATGAGGTCGAAGATGCGCTTTCTTAAGGCTTCCCGGTTCCTGCTCATGGATTCATTTTCCCAAGAGCCGTCCGGATTCTCTCAAAGTGGAGGAAAGCGCCCTCCTCGTTAAGTCTTGTGATCTCCGAAAACGGAACGATGTCGAAGGCTGTCGCCTCCGTCTTCTGGATGTCCACGTCTTTCCTGTCAAAATCGGCGAGGAAATGGTAGATATCGACAAAGTAGTTGTCCCCGCGGGCGAGATCCTGATTGGAGTAGGAGTCGATCAGGCGGATCGCGGCATTCGACAGGTCGAGGCCGGTCTCCTCCCTCGTTTCCCTCAGCACGGCTTCCATGGAGCTCTCCCCGGCCATCGCCCCTCCGCCGGGAACTTCCCAGGCTCCGGGCGCCCACCGCTTGTCCATGGCGCGCCTCGTGATCAGGTATTTCCCGTCGGTCCGCTCGATGATCGCAAGGACGATCAGGCAGTACTCGCCTTCCTTCAAAAAGTAGCCCTTCCTGGCCATCGTCCGGCCCGTGGGCTCTTTGTTTTCGTTGTAGATATCGAATCTTTCTTCCGAATTCATCATGGCGCTTGAAACCCTCCGCGACCTATTATACTCGCCTTTCGTATTGTGAAGTAAACAAATTTGTGATAGATTATCTGTAATAGTTTGTGCTATTTACAGCCTCTGTAATAGTTTGTGCTGTTTACAGCCGTTGACGAAATTGTCTCCGCAAGGGACGCCTCCGGTGTGCCGTGCAGATATTTCGTTTTTCCTTATGCACAGGTGAACCTGGCGGTTGTCTTTGGCAGTTGCCGGATTTGACCGGTGTGGTGACGGCGCATTACGCGGTATCACCGGGAAGTGTCACTCGGGGATATCACCGGGATCTGAGGCGCATGTTTCTGGAGGGCAATTGAATGATAAAAGACTATGTGAAAGTGACGGAGCCGGAAGAGGAGGTTCTGAAAGAGAGACTTCAGGAAGAACGGGCGAAGCTGTTCGGCTATCAGATGAAGCTGAAGGACGCCAGGCTTCCCGTCATGGTGATCTTTGAGGGCTGGGATGCGGCCGGAAAAGGCAGCATTTTGGGAAAAGTGATCAAGAATATCGACCCGAGATTCTTCCAGGTGGCCACAAAGGACGCTCCCCCGACCCCGGACGAGGCGAGGCGGCCGTTCCTCTACCGCTACTTTGTGGAGATTCCCGAGGCGGGGAAGTTCAAGTTCTTCGACACCTGCTGGATGAAGGAAGTCACGGACGGCGTCTTCAGGGGAGAGCTTGACAAAGAAGCTTACGAGAGCCGCATCCGCAGCATCAACATGATCGAGAGGCAGCTCACCGACAACGGCTATCTCGTGATGAAATTCTTCTTCCACATCAGCAGGAAGGAGCAGAAGAGAAGACTGGAAACGCTGAGGGCGAGCAAGGATACCAGCTGGCGGGTCAGCAGCGAAGATATGAAGCAGAACGAGAACTACGACAAATGCCTGAAAATCTTCGACCGCTACTTGCATGACACCAACCGCTCCACGGCCCCCTGGTACATCATCGACGCGAAGGAGAAAAAATGGGCCGAGCTGCAGGTCATTCACTACCTGAACCAGGGCATCGACACGGCGCTGAAAAACAGCTCCCAGGCGGTTCCGATCCTGCAGAACACCTTCCGCATGAAGCAGATGCCTCTCCTTAAGGATATTCCTCTTGACAAGACCATTTCCGACGAGGAGTACAAGTCCGAGCTGAAGAGGCTGCAGGCCGAGCTGCACCGGCTGCACAACGTGGTCTACAGGAAGAAGATCCCCGTCATCATCGCCTATGAGGGCTGGGACGCAGCCGGCAAGGGCGGAAATATCAAGAGGATCACGGGAGCCCTCGATCCGCGCGGCTATATCGTCCATCCGATCGCGAGCCCCGAGCCCCACGAGAAGGCCCGCCACTATCTGTGGAGATTCTGGAACAGGCTCCCGAAGACCGGCCACATCGCGGTCTTCGACCGCACCTGGTACGGCCGCGTCATGGTGGAGCGCCTGGAGGGCTTCTGCAGCGAGAACGACTGGCAGAGGGCCTACAATGAGATGAACGAATTCGAGAAGGAGCTCACGGACTGGGGCGCTGTCGTGATCAAGTTCTGGGTGCAGATCGACTCCGACACACAGCTCGCCCGCTTCACGGAGCGCCAGAACACTCCCGAGAAGCAGTGGAAGATCACGGACGAGGACTGGAGAAACCGCGAGAAGTGGGACCTCTACGAGGATGCGATCAACGAGATGCTCCAGAAGACGAACACCTCATTTGCCCCGTGGTATGTCCTTGAGTCCGTCGACAAGAAGTATGCGCGCATCAGGGCGCTGCAGATTGTCGTCGACAGGCTGAAAAAGGCCTGCGACAAGAAGTGAAACGTGCACCAGGGCGCTGCAGATCGTCGTCGACAGGCTGAAAAAGGCTTGCGACAAGAAGTGAGCCGCGCATGAGAGCGCTTGCAGACCCTCGCTGACAGGCTGAAAAAGGCCTGCGACAAGAAGTGAGCCGCGCATGAGGGCGCTGCACACCATCGCTGGCAGGCTGAAAAAGGCTTGCGATAAGAGGCGAGCCGCTGTAGAATAACAAAACATATCGTAAGTATGCATATCTCCGGGTATATCCTTATGA
>CADCPJ010000033.1 GCA_902803245.1 uncultured Lachnospiraceae bacterium
ACTATATAGAAGCCGGAGTGGGTTAGTCAACAGAAACTTCAGAAAACATGCGCTGCTTCCGGCAATTGGCGTATATCATGACAATTTTCCTCCGCAGCGTCACTGGCAATGAGGCCTGCCTCCTTCAGCCACTGGATCTCATCGCGAATCGTTTCACGATAGCTGCGTGTGTGATAACCCAATTCCCTGCGCGCCTTGTCACTGTCGAATTCATTGTTTCTGGCCAGGTTATAGACCGAGAACGTTGTCATGAGGGGACGCTTGCCGCTGCGTCTGGCCTGCCTTTCCATGAGTCCGGCGAGGAAACCCGCAAACCCTGTGGGAAGAAAAGTCCGGATGCCCTTGACGCCGGCTTCTTCGGAGACCATCGCCGCGAAATCGCGGAAATCCACCGCGTCATTTCCCAGGATGTAGCACTCCCCGCTTCTGCCCGCATCAGCAGCCCGGATGACGCCGTCCGCCAGGTCCCTCACATCGCAGAGGTTGAAGCTGCCTTTGATCCCCGCTGACATTTCGCCGTTGATGATCTGGATCAACACGCCGGTGGTCTCCCCGACAGCTGGGTCGTTGGGTCCCATAATGCCGCTGGGATGTACCACACAGGCATTCAGACCGCGACTGTGCACCGCGTCCAGAACCAGCTGGGTAGCAATGGCCTTGCTCTCAGAATAGCAGCCCCGCACCTTCGTACTGTCAAAATAGCTGACCTCGCGGATTTTCTTTCCCTTGGGAAGTTCGGGAATGGCGCCCGTTGAGGAACAGTATACCAACTTGCGGCACTCCGGATACTCCAGGCACAGGTCAACAATGTTCTGCGTTCCGCCCACATTCACGTTCATGACCAGCGGATTGTACTCCGGGTCCACCGTAACGATGCTGGCAATGTGCAGACAGATGGTCTCGGTGCCCTCCGGCACTTCGAAGAAGGGGCGCAGACTGTCTTTGTCTGTCAGGTCGCCCTCGAAGATTTCACATTCGGCCGGAATGTACTTGATGGCAGGATCATTCCTCAGCGCGAAGGCGCGGACCTGCTCCCCGCGATCGATCAGCTGACGTGCGATGTTACCCCCGAGAAATCCTGCTGCTCCGGTGAGAAGATAAACTGTATTATTCATGAAAGTATCCTCCTTTTTTCTTAGGTTATGTAAGGAGGATACTGCTTCTGTGTTTATGGATTGTTTCGGAAATGTTTCTGTTTTGTTAATTTAGCTTCGAATCCTTCAGCTTCAGGCGGACGATAAAGGCACTGCCCTCTCCCGGAGTACTCTGCACTTCGATTCTGCCGCCCGTGATGTCCAGGATTCTTTTGACCAGAGCCAGGCCCAGGCCATTGCCCTGAGCAGCGCGGGATGTATCGCCCTGATAGAATTTATCGAAGATATGCTCCACCGTTTCCGGCGGCATGCCGCAGCCCGTATCCCCCACGGTAACAACGGCTTCATCGCCATCCGCCCGCAAAGACACTTCGACTGTCCCGCCTGGTTCTGTGAACTTGAAGGCGTTGGAAAGGAGATTGTTCCATACGATCGAAAGCAGTTCCCGGTCGGAAACGATCCTGATTTCATCCGCAATATCCGGCTCGATCTCGATATTCTTTTCTTCCCAAACCGGTTCAAACCCCAGCAGGCACTCCGCGATCTGGCCGCTGAGGTCAAACTCCACATTGTTCCTCTTGATCTGCTGATTTTCCAGCCGGCTGAGTCTGAGGATGTTGGTAATCATGGAGTTCAGCCGGTCTGACGCTTCAGAAACCGCTCTGGCGTACTCCCTGCGGTCTTCCTCTGACAGGTCAGGGGCCTGCAGCAGACTGCTGTAATTCTGAATGACTGCGATTGGCGTTTTGATCTCGTGGGAAACATTGGAGATGAAATCCGACTTCAGAGTCTCGATACTGCCAAGTTCCCGGATCATGTCATTGAGGTCACCGATCATCACATCCAGATAATCTGCCTTGTCACCTTCATGCAAAGGCTGGAGCTGCACGGTGAAGTCTCCCTGGGCCACTTCCTTCGTTGCCTCTGAAATCATCTGCATCGGCGCTTCATATACCACCTTCATCCTGGCACGGATCAGCCATGTCAGCAGGGCCGTCACCCCGATCCAGTAGAACACCATGACATGGGTCATGACGATGGGCGCCCACCCCATTGCCTGCATGCCAAGCACCAGGGCCATATTGACACCGGCCGTGGCCAACAGGATGCAGAGCACGATCCAGAAGATGGACCGGGGGAACCGGCTTTTATTTACTCTCGGGAATCTCCGCTTCACTTGATCACCGCCTTGTATCCCAGGCCATGCACCGTCTGGATCTCGAAGTCATCGCAGTCTGCCAGTTTGGCCCTGAGCTTGGCCATGTACACATCCACAGTGCGGGTGCCGGACGTGGTATCCGCATCCCAGAACTCATCCATCAGCTGCTGCCGGGAGAAAGTTTTCTTGGGATAGGACAGAAGCTTATACAGGATATTGAATTCCCGCATGGTCAGTGGAATCTCCTCATCTCCCAGCGTCGCCGCGTGTTCGTCCAGATCCATCGTGAATCTGCCCACTTCCAGCCGGTGGCTGGCTGTGATATTGGCCCTGCGCAGGAGTGCTCCAATGCGAAGAAGCAGCTCATTCAGATTCACCGGCTTCGTCATATAATCATCGATCCCGATGCGGTAGCCCCTCTCCATGGACAGGAAATCATCCTTGGCTGTCATGAACAGGATGGGGATTTCATTGTTGAGGCTCCGGACGGTTTTCGCGAATTCGTAGCCATCGATTTCAGGCATCATGATGTCAGATATGATCAGATCATACATTGTTTCATACATGGCGTCATAAGCATCCGCAGCATTCAGGCATCCGGTCACTTCATATCCGTTCTGCTCCAGGAAAGAGCTTACCGATTTATTCAGAGCTTTATCATCTTCTACCAGGAGAATCTTCACCATAATCTAAACCTCCGGTCAATTTCACGCAGATGTATTATATCATGAAAAAGCTCCGTTTCACCCTGCCGAATGTGTTAGAATAGACCCGCAAGGTCAACAGAAATCTGCAAGGTCAGCATAGACCTATAGGAAAGACGTTCAGAACAAGAAAGGATCATC
>CADCPJ010000034.1 GCA_902803245.1 uncultured Lachnospiraceae bacterium
CCGGGCATTTCATGTATCTCGTCCGTCCCATGTGCATAGCAAGATTTGTCTGCCAGTATGTAGGAACATATCTGTGGTGGCAATTTGGACATTCATAGTATCCGGCTTTCTGCTCGATGCCAACTGCGATAAAAGCAACTGCAAAAATCATCACAAGAACAAACGCAATGATTACAATTCTTAACCACGTTGGCATTTCTATGAATGACGCAACAAATACCATGACCAGTCCGGAAATGACTGCCGGAAAGGCGATCCAGTATTCCGTCCTGAGCAACTGTCTGTTTTTTTCTTCAAGCTCTCGTCTCATCGCCAGCAGGTTTTCTTCTGCCCGCTTGTCATATGCTTCTGTCATGATTCTTTCGCCCGACAGGAGTTCGTTGACATTGATTTTCAAAAGCTCACACAGCTCAAGCATGATCCCGGAATCCGGCAGGGACTTTCCGGTCTCCCATTTTGATACCGCCCGGTCACTGATTCCGAGCTTTTCAGCAAGGACTGCCTGAGTCATGCCCTGTTCCTTCCTGCAGGATGCTATGAATTTTCCGATTTCGATCTGATCCATATCGGGCGCCTCCTTTCATGCCCCAAGCATAGCCGATATCACCATGTTTTCACACGAACCGCAGGTTGATTTCCTGCAACTCTACCGCTGGTTGAGTCCGAAATAATGCGCTCCTTACCTGTGAGCGGGATTGCCGGCAAGAAACGCCCGCAGCATCATCCGTTCGATATTGAGAGCCTCAGCAAGGAAGAGTGAGACAGCAAATACCAGTGAAATCGCAAATGCAGTGTACTCCGTATAGGGGGACATGTTTCCGAAGGCATGTGCGCGGGAACATGTCGAAATGCCGGAAAATGCTCTAAGAATGTGAATGATGAGATAATCCGCTGTTATCCAGGAATACATATCCTTCTCCCGGATAGTAAGTCAGATAGATGATTCCGGCAGTTATCAACACTGCCAGCGCCACCCACAAAGGCAGCAGTTTTTGAGCCCACTTTTTCTGAGACAGTTCAAAGGCAAGCAGGGCGCCGCAAAGCATGGTGGATATGTAAATCAGGATGTCCACGATCAATATGGTTTTTCCAAGAAGAGACTGATAGAAGCAAAACGCCCCAATGTTCATCAGCATCGCGATCACAGCACAAACGACAAATGAGGCAAAATACCCCCGGTTTCCGGTCTTAATACTAAAGAAGATTCCGACAGCAAGAAGCGGATACCACATCATCTTCATGTGCTCCCAGCTCGTCTCGTTTACCGGAAAGATATTGCCGAGAAACGCGGATATTCCCCCGGAAGGAAGCGCCTCCATTACAAAATGCATACATGTTCCCAATACAATCATCAGCACGATAGCAAGGACTTTGTCTTTTTTGCCGATCATAGTAAGTTCACCTCTGAATCAATTTCGATTTGCCGCAGCCTCACCTGGCTGCTTACTTCTTATATGTCAGCTCCGCATCACAGCTGCCTGCACTCCCTCAGGCCGGCACGGTGCAGTGCATACACGCCGCCCAGCAGCAGTGCCTGACCCAGACAATTGACACTCTGCTCGATCCAGTTCATGGCGGCAGAGCCGCTGTTCCGGGAGGCGAGTCTTCCCGGCCGCCCTCTTCTGCCCGGACTCCGTCTTATCTGCAGCGAGAGCATTTGACGGCACAAGCAGTACCAAAGCCAGGAACAAAATCCATAGATAGTTCGCAAGACCTCTTCTATGCATTTTGATAAGTAATCCCCTTTCGCATGCTGTTCAAAGGTTTCGTCTTAACGCACTTTTTTATTTATTTCGTCAGCAATCACATTCGCCATATACAGCTTGTAATACAGTCTGGACGGTTGTTCCGGCACCTCACAGTAAAAACTCTCCGTTCCTTCCCTTGTAGAAATGGCAAAAAATACTTCCCCGGGGACCCTGTCTTTGTTATTGGGGTCAGCATTTCCAAAACTGCCGGTTACGCCAATTCCTGTATCCGCATCATAGAACTCTCTGCATGCCCTCGCCATCTCGGCAGCTGTCTCTTTGGAATAAACACCGTACCCGTTCAGGATCTCCTCGGAAACTCCCATCCGGATCTTGGCTTCATTGCTGTAGGTTACAAATGCACCCTTTAAAATGGCGGAGGAACCCGGAGTATCTGTCAGAAGTGATGCAATCTGCCCTGCGGTGCAGCTTTCCATGGTCGTAACAGAGATGTTGCTCTTGATCAGATGTTTCACGAGACGATCGTATTTTTCCCTGACTTCTTTTTCCATATTAACGGCAGCGCTCCCAGAGTTATCAGAATCCATCATTATCTTAAGAAAATGCCAGGCCGGAACGAATCAGATTTAAAAACAGCAATATGGTGAAGCTGTTGATGATGTCGATGAACAGCCCCCCTATGAGCGGTATCAGCAAAAATGCTGTTCTTGAGGGCGGACGGTTTTGCGTGACGGCCTGGACATTTGCCATCGCATTGGGCGTTGCGCCGAGACCGAATCCGCAGACGCCCGCAGTCAGCACAGCCGCGTCGTAGTTTCCTCCCAGGATGTGAAATACCCCGAATCTCGCAAAAATGATCATAAATACAACCTGTGCGGAGATCATGATAACAAGCGGGAGCGCGAGGTCGGCAAGTATCCAGAGTTTTATTGTGATCAGTGCAATTCCGAGGAAGAAATCAAGCATCAGCTCGCCGATCTTATTGACCTCCTCCGTGTAGACCTTGTATTTGCCGGAGAAGGAGCCGATATTGCTGATTACGGCCCCTGTGAGCAGTCCCCCGATATATTTCGGAAAGACCATCCCCGTTAAGGACAGCAGATACGACAGGACCGAGCCCACGCCGATCGCGATCGCCAGATGGCACGCCGATGGCATAAGCTCAAAGAGACGCTCCTTCGCGGTTTCCTCCCTGCTCTCAGGTACTGCATCCGAATCGCGCGCGGTCTTTGTAAGATCCTTTCTCCTGATCAGGCTGTCGCCGATGGGTCCGCCAATCAGGGAGCCCGCAATGAGGCCGAAGGTCGCCGCAGCCGTACAGATCGTCGTCGCGCCTTCAAGTCCCATCTCCTCGAGCACCGGTCCAAAGGCAGCCGAGGTGCCGTGTCCTCCGATCATGGGAATGGAACCGACAGACATCCCTAAAAGAGGGTTCAGATTAAGGAGGGTGGACATAAGCAGCGCAGTCCCGTTCTGGGCAAATGCTATGATGGCGATCACAATCAGCATTTTCGGAAACATCCTGCCGCCGGATTTCAAAGTGCGGATGTCCAGCTGATACCCGACCGTGGTAAAAAAGACGGTCATGCAGATATCCTTGATCGTCTCGTCATAAGCTACATCCAAAAAGCCGAGAACATGCAGTACGCAGACCAGGATGGAAACGATTCCTCCTCCGATTACCGGCGCCGGAATACAGAACCGCTCAAAAAAGTAAACCTTCTTTTTTATGTGTCTTCCCAGAAACAGCGCTCCCACCCCGATCGCAAGCGTCTGGTACATATCAAATGTCACTGCCATCACAGATCCCCAAATCCTGTTTCATCAATTGAACGTGACAATGGGGACAGTCCCTATTGTCACGTCGATTGCGCTTATGCTGTTTCACCAGTCTATGGCTCCGATCAGCTCCTCAATGCGCGGAATCAGATTCTCCTTCGCATCGTTTACGCTGTCTCTCATCAGCTTCTCGGGGATGCCTTTTGCAACTGCCGGCGCGCAGGCCACTTTCAGTTTGGAAAAAAGGCGGATCTGCGCATCAATCCTGCTTCTTACTTCCGGAGTCCGGTCCGGGAAATACTGTCTGATCAGCTCGCTCCATCCCTTCTTTATCCGCTCCGCTTTCATCTTCGTATGGAACTCGGCGTATTCCGGCGACAGCTCCACCAGGTTGGCCTGCGTGGCCGCCGTGGCCAGGAAGTCAAATACGGGATGTCCGACGCTGAAATCCCCGAGATCAATCATGATCAGTTCTCCGTCTGAGACCATGATGTTATTGGGGTGATAATCCCCGTGAACCATCGTGTTCCGGTCCGGGATGCTCTCAAGGAGCCGCATCAGCTTATCCATTTCCTCCTCCGAATACCAGTCGGCGGACTCCATAAGATGCCTGCGGTAAACATCCTTCGCAAGCGGCAGCATGTAATCGCTGCCGTCCTTCTCATGCATCATCCTGTACAGGTCCACGTATTTTGCTATCCATTCGTCAAAGCGCTCCGGGTCCTCCTCTATGGTTTCGGAAAGCGTCTTTGAGTTCAATGTCTCAAATACGATTCCAAAGCGCCCGCCCGCAATCCTGACGGTATCGTAAGGAATCACAGCCGGCAGTCCGCTCTCAAAGACCGTGTGAGAAACCGCTTCCTCCTTCTCCACACTCAGGAGATCCACTCCCGGCATAAAGGCTTTCACGATCGTCTCATCTTTGAGCCGGTAGACCTCTCCGTTCGCGCCCCGTCCGATGAGTTCACATCCTTTGACTGAAATTTCGCGCAGTCCTCTCTCAATATTGAAAAGCTTTCGGAAGCCCGTCTGGGTAAAAATATCGAAAACACCCGGCTGTACGCCGGTGAACGATATTTTTTTCGGGAGATTCTGCTGCAGTCCCAGAATCCACCTGAGTCCGCCGCTGGAAATGTATTTGAGTTTGCTGCACTCCATAATCCACTCCCGGTCGGAGTACTGCTTCGTCAGCTCAGCAAAATCCGCCTTAAGAGTGTCCAAATCCTGTGCGGTGATTTTTCCTGAGAGATAGACATAGATCCGTTCTTCATCCGTTTTTATCGAATAATTCATAGAAGTTCCTTTCACATTGTTCCCGATCACATCGGGTTTTTCGAACATCCATTAAAGGCATCGGCAAAGCTGTAGAGTTTTTCGTACCGGTCGGCGTTAAACTGTCTGGCAAGAGACACGCCTCCGCAGTGGCAGGAATACATAAATGCCTCGCAGCGGGACAGCATATAGATGGCGTAGAGATAATTCACTACGGTGTCCTCGACAAATGCATCATACGCGCTGCCGGGATGGCGCGCGCGGTCAAGCTCGCTGATCGTCGTCATTCCCTCGCGGAAATCAGCGACCCGGTAACGCTCCTGGGACACTGAGATCACGCTCCTCCCGAAGGTCTTTACCATGTCGTCAAGCAGGTCGCCGTCCTCGGTAGCAAGAAAGATCCTGTCGTACTTCCCCTCCCTGAACCACTCCGCGATCACGGGCGATACTTCTTCAACCGTGCGGGGACGGCTGCTCCCGCCCATGCCGGAAGTGATGTAGTCACTTCCGCGAAGCAATACGCCCAGCATGCGCTGATCGCGGATGACGGCATCCCCGTACGTCTTCATTTCGCTTAAAAATGAAGGCTGCAGGATCGAAAGATCCAGCTCCCCCTTCCTTCTGAGCATTTTGGCATACATGACGGAATAATAATTGACCACGCGGATCGTGTTGGTATCGTCCGCGTCCTTAGGGGTAAAGGGGATTCTCAGGTACTTTTGAAGCATTTCATCCGGGTAGCGGGTGCAGCCCGGCCGGATCGTCACCTGCATGCCGAGCGCGCCGAAAAAAGCTTTGCCCCGGCCGTATGCCAGCAGGATGCTTCCGATCCCTTCCGTCCTCGGCACCAGGAATTCCACGTATTTCACATCCGCAAGGTCAAGGGGCGTAAGCCATTGGAAAAAGAATACATGGTGAAACAGGACCATCGCATCAAGCCGCGTAAAGTCGCCGTCAAAAGAGGACGGAACGAAATGCCCGAAAACGCGAAGAGCGCCGTCCGGCGCCTCGCCCGCGTAAATCAAGCGGGCACGGCCGTCATCTGACTTGCTGCCTTCCTTTGCGGCGATTTCCTCTTCCGCAAAAAAGAGGCGCATCCTCTCATCCGCAAAGAAAACCTTCTGTTCCGTACAGGCAAGGAGTACCCGGGCAAGCACCACGCTGTACTCGCTCGCCTGCTCAAACCAGACACCCGCACAGTCCTTAAAGAGATCCAGGCACAGGCTTTCCCTCCTGTTTTCGTCATAGTTCAGATAAGGCGGATAGAGCGGCATCTCTTCAAAGAGCTTTGAGTGCACATACCCCTCACTCGCCTCTGCCAGGGCCTGGTTTTCCTCATAGACGAGGCCGTACAGGGGATGCCCCTCTCCATCCGCCACGACAAAGCGCCGCTCGCCTTCACACACATGTCTAAGAGCCTCATGGAAAATGCCCGGTCCGTGCAGCAGCTGGCGGTAATTCACATTTTCCCATACCTCACAAAGATTCAGCATATCCGCCTCCGCTTCCAAATGGATGGTCGTTCAGTCTCCGGCAGGTTCTTGCGCTCCGTCCGGAAACAGAGTCTCTGCCGATAAGCTTCTGTCCGGATCCGGCATCTGCAGCCATTCGACCGCTTTCAGGAAGTACCGGTGGAATGACTCGATCCGCTCCCCGGAATACCGGCCGGTGTTGTATCCGAAATACCAGGTCAGTCTGTCAATCCCTTTCCTGTCGATGAGGCCGGTGACCAGCATGCCGTTCTGCCCGAGCGGAAGAGGCATGCGCTTGTCAACGATGGCTGAGAGATCTCCCAGGTCGAAGGTGTCTTTCTGATAGTTGAACAGCACCGTATTGCAGATGGGCGAGGGATGCAGATGTTTAAACGGATAAGCGCAGTGCGCCGTTCCAAAATCGATCTGTTCCCTTATGTCATCAAGGAGGTCCGCAGCCGTCTGCTTCTTTCCAAGGTCCACATACACGGGGATCGAGGAAGCAAACATGCCCACACTCCGCCTCTTTGCGTCCTGGTCCCTCCCGTGATAGGCGTTGTAAATGAGTGCCCTGCGCTCCTTACTTAGCGCTGCCGCCGCTATAGCCGTCGCCGCAAGGAACAGTGAGCTGCCCCCGTCGGAAGTTCTGTCCAGCTCCCTGTGGAAGGTGAGCGTCGTGTTTTCTCCCTCCTGTCCTTCCAGGTCCTGACTCAGCACCAGATTGCGGGGAGCCGTGTCAAAATGGCTGTCGTAATATGCCTTCGCCTCTTCATTTTCCGGCAGATGCAGATCGCGCTGCATTCTTCCCTGAGTCTCCAGGAACAGGGGATACAGGTCCTCCGGAATCTCATAATCGGGATCCGCATAAGAAGACCAGATCTGCTCTCTCATCAGCATGGCCGATGTGCCGTCAGCGATGCTGTGATGGATGTCGAAGAACAGGTAGTCCGCCGAATCCGTGTGATAGAGGGCGCGGCGGTGCGGTGCGCCTCCGATCCCGCAAAGAGGAGCGACAATATGCTTCATCTCCTCCTCAAACTCGCTGTCGGACATCGTGATGATCCGCGTCGGCTCGAACAGGTTCTCATCAAACACCACGTACCACTTTCCGTCTGTTTTCCGGAAGGTGGCATTTAAAGCCGGATGTGCCCGGAACACCTTGTCAAGGGCTGAGGACAGTCTCGAAAGATCCACTCCCGTCTTCAGCTTCAGAAGCTGCGGGATGTTGTAGGTCAGTGCGTCCGGCTGCTTCTCCATCTGTTCCAGATGCTCCTCCATCTCAAAGAGGATCGGCAGAGGCTTCTTCATGGCCTCACGGGAGAGCCCGCTCATGTTCCCCGAAAGGACCTGTCCCGCCTCCCAGGCAGCCGCCAGGGCGCGCGGTGTCCTGTTCTTATAAAGCACGGAGAGGGGAATGGTCAGTCCCTCTTCCTCGCACAGCCCGAGCAGCACGATCGCTCCCATGGAGTCGCCGCCGATCTCGTAGAAGTCATACTCGGCGCCCACCCGGTCAAGGCGCAGGGCCTTTGCCATCAAGGTGCAAAGGAGCTTCTCCTTCTCCCCCTCCGGCGCCGTATATGCGCGGCTCCCGCTTTCCAGGCGGGGCGCCGGGAGCTCCTTCCTGACAAGCTTCCCGTTCGCGTTGTGGGGGAACTCATCCATTGCCACATAGTGGGCGGGAATCATGTAATCCGGCAGCTGAGCATGCAGGGATTCCAGGCTGCAAGTGAATCTGGCGCCGTCCCAGATGTTAAGTTTCTCTGCCTCTTCTCTCAGGAAATAGGCGCACACAAACGAGCGTCCCCCTGCGTTAATGCCTCTTGCGATGACCTGCGTAAGCCCCGTGGCCTCGCACACCCTCCTCTCGATCTCGGCCGGCTCGATCCGATTTCCGTTGATCTTGAACATGTCGTCGTTGCGGCCAACCACGTAATACAATCCCCTCTCATCCCGCCGGGCCAGGTCATTTGTATGCATGACGCCGTCCCGGATGGCGCGCGCAGTCTTGTCCGGCAGGTTGATGTATCCGCGGAAGAAATAATTGTGGTAGCACAGCTCGCCTTCCCCGGGTCCTACGACCCGTCTTCCGTTTTCATCCTCCAGATGCAGGTCCTCAAAAGGCATGAGCGGCCTGCCGATGGGAGGGATGTCGTATGCGCGGTCCATATCCATTCCCGCAATCAGGAATCCGGTCTCCGACATGCCGTATGTGTTTCTGATTTTCGGCACTCCTCCGGGATAATACACCTGGGAGGCCGGTTCTCCGGCAACAATGATCTCCTTCAGATACTGTGACGGCTTGTGATACTGCCTCACATAAGAGGGGGTCATGAAAATCCTTTCGATCTTCCGCTTTTCGATAAATGCGGAGAGGAGAGTCAGGTTTCGAATGACATCCCGGGCGACGATGTGAAGCGTGGAGGCGTTAAGGAAATCGTCGCTGTTGTAGATCATCGCTGCCGCAAAATAGAAGGATGTCATCATCCCGCGCTGCATTTCAGGATAATCTTCCCTCTCCGGCGTCTCCATAGCCTGCAGGTCCAGGCTGCCGTATTCGTGAAGCACCCCCTTGGGGTTTCCCGTAGAGCCGGAGGTGTACACGGCATAGCACGCATCATGCACATCCGTCTCCTCATAGCCGGCCAGATACTCCTCCTTGGCCACGATCTCATCATACAGCGCCCTGTCGAGCACACAGACGCATCCGGAATCCTCGCGGATATAGGAGATGCGCTGCTCGGGATAGGTGTCCTCGAGGGGAACAAGAGCCGCCCCCGCGCGGAGAACCCCTCCGATGCAGGAATAAAAGCCGGCACAGCGGGGCATCACGATCTGCACCAGGGACTCACGGCCAACTCCATGCCGTTTCAGATAGTGATAGATCTTTCCGGACTCCGTGTCCAGTTCGCCGTAGGTCATGGACCGCGTATCGTCCACGACAGCCGTGCGGCCCCTATAGCGCCGCACGATGCGGGCCATGCGGTCCATAAAGCGCGGCATGCCGTCCAGCCTTCCCACCTGGACGAGGCCGATGCCGCTCTCCCCCATCACCTGTTCCATCGCATCCAGATACTCCGCCCCCTCGAATTTCTGTGAAAAAGTCAGGCAGCACCGGTTTCC
>CADCPJ010000035.1 GCA_902803245.1 uncultured Lachnospiraceae bacterium
ATACTGAAGCAAATACTGAGGCAGATACTGAAGCAAATACCGAGGCAGATGCTGAGGCTGCGGATGCTGACAGAGACAAGGATGCGGAGTCTGAGGCCGGCTCTGAGAGTCATGCAGATGCTGCTTCTGCTGACACAGTTGCAGATCTCACGAAATCCGCCAGGTGGGTCAACCCCCACAACCTCGTCATGGAGGAGACCAGGAGCGGCATCCGCTTCACGGCAGATGGCGACGATCCTTACATCTTCGTCTTCCTCGACACCTCCAAAGAGACGGCGGACACCTCCAACTACATCCACATGAAGGTCCGGGCGAAGAATAAGAACACGATGCAGAACATCACTCTCTACTATCTGGGCTCCGAGGATTCCGACCCGACGGAGGAGTGGATCAATACCATTTTCTACAACAAATACTACCCCGAGTCACTGACGCTCCTTCCGGACGGCATCGCGGGCTTCCGCTTCGATATCGACGATGACATCGAGTCAGTCACCCTCTCCGAGCTTGAGCTCGTGACCTGCAGCGATCCGTACGGACATTTCGATGAGCCAAAAAGCACGGATATCCGCAATATCTCCTTCCGTCACGACCTCTATGAGGCAGACGTTACGTCGGAGCAGCAAGATTCCGTCCTCTGCGTGCCCCTCCTCTACGGAAAGGGCTGGTCAGCCAAAGTAAACGGTGCTCCCGCGGAGGTGATGAATATCAACGGAGGCCTCTGCGGCATTCGTCTCAAAGCGGGGGACTCCCACGTGGAGATCCGGTACAGCGTGCCTCACTTTAAAGCGGCGCTCATCGTCACCCTTGCTGCATGCGCCGTCTACCTGGCCGCGCTCGTATTCGCCCTCATCAGAAGCAGGAATCGCAGATGAGCCCTGCGGTTCATAGCACTTAAACGTCCGTCTGCAGGTGCGTTCACGTATGCGTATACAAATACACAGGGAAGTGTATTTGTAGATACACGCGCGAATACGCATGCAAACACACGGATATAATGCAAGCACCTAAGCTTCCGTAATAATCAGCCATGTATAAAGGAGATCCACAGATGAACCACGAGCACAAGAACGCCCTGCGCATCCTTCGCAGCTTTCCGTTCCTTCTCGGAGTCTCTGTGCTCATCTCGTCCCTCTCCTATGTCCTCTTCGACATCTTCTACCTCTACGGCGACGACTATCTCCTCAACTACCTCGCCAACGGTTCATTCGGATGGACATACAGCGCCCATCTCATCTACATGCGCTATCCGCTGGGTCTTATTTTAAGCGGCCTCTTCCGCCTCGTCCCGTCCATCAACTGGTACGCCTGGCTCCTCATCGGCAGCATCGCCCTGTCCTTCGGGGTCTTTCACTGGGCCGTTCTTAAAACCTCAGACCGCTTCTTCGGCCTCTTCTTCACGCTTCTGGCCAACGCAGCCGCCGTCCCGCTCTTCCTGACCTTTACGGTGGCGGGGTTCCTGACGGCCGCGGCGGGGTTTGTCTTCATCCTCCTCGCATTTCGAAAAAACGGTTCTCCCGCAAGCTTCCTCCCCGGCGTCCTCCTTCTTGCTTTGAGCTTTATGCTGAGGAGCGACTGCCTTCTTCCGACAGCCGGGCTCGCATTTCCCGTATTTGTGAAGCTGCTGTTCCCCGAAAATCCCGTCTTTTCCAGGCATGGTTTAAGGAACGCAGGCCGCATTTTCCTGAAAATGATCCGGCAGGCCATCCTCCCCGCTGCCCTCTTTGTCCTCATCGCAGCCGGCACATACGCCGCAGAGCGGGCCGCGGAGAGCACACCCGGCTGGAAAGCTTACTATGAATTCAATGACGCGCGCGGCGACTATCTCGACAACCCGGAGGTCAGCTACGAGACATTTCCCGGGGAGTTCGCGGAAGCCGGGCTCACGAGTGAGGGGTGGCACCTTCTTCACCGGTGGACATTTGCGGAGCAGGAGACCTTCTCCCCCGAAAAGCTGCATGAGTTTGCAGGGATTGCAAGGCGCGCCTACACGAAGAAGTATCGCCTGAAGACTCTCATCGATACGTTTAAGTCCTCGCCGAACTGTTTCCTGATCCTGATTCCGGGACTCGTCCTTGCGCTTCTCATCCTCCTTGATTCTACGAGGAGTACCGCTGCCGTCTCCCGGGTGTCTGCGCCGCGAGTCCGCGGGCACTATTACAGGCGGACCGGAGTTTTCACATTTTTAATGCTTCTCATCCTCTTCGTCTTCCTGTCCGCAATCCGCCTGCGCTTCCTGCTCAGGGTGGGGGTTCCGCTTGCGGTCGCGGACATCCTGTTTTTGTTCCTTTGTGCTGAGACACGAGAGAGCTGTGAAGATTCCGCTGTGCAAGCGGATTCTGCCATGCAAACGGATTCTGCTGTGCAAACGGATTCTGCTATGCAAGTTGATTCTGCTGTGCAAACGGATTCCGCTGTGCAAGCGGATTCCGCTGCCGGACCGGCCTTCCGCACAAAAAAGGCTGTCTCACGCATAGCAGCCCTCATCGCCTTCGCCGCGCTTCTTCTCTCCCTCGCATTTTTCTTCAGGGGATACCAAAGCTCCGTCGCCTCCTTAAGAAGCAGGAAGACCGCAGCCGGATACGCGAAGCTAAGAAGTGAGATCGAGAAGCATCCTGACCTCGTCTACATCGTTGAGAGCCCGATCTATGTCCACCTCTTCGCCTGGGGACACACCGTCGACGAGATCTGCCCCACAGACATCTTCTCGCACGTCATCCGCCCCGGAAGCTGGGACAATTTCTCTCCGCGCTACTACGAAATCGCAGATCAGTGTCAGATCCGCGATCCGGACAACCTGCTAAGCTCGATGATCGGTGACGGGCACGTCCGCTTCGTCACCGAGGATGTGAACTATGTTCTCAATTTCTTAAATGCCGAGGGAAAGGGGCCTGTCTTCATTTCCAAAAAAAAGCAGAGAGGGCCCGCCAATATCGTCTCTCTCACTCATTGATTCCACTCCTCACTTTGGTGTATACTGGAAAGACTGACATCTGACAGATTTATATCGAATTGAAAAAGGCTGATACCGGCAGTTTTTATTTAAGATAAATGATACCCGGCAGTTCTTATTAAAGTAAAATAATACCCGGCAGTTCTTGTTAAAGAATACTATTACCAGGCAGTTCTTATCGGACAGGAGAAATCTATGCGATTTGGTGAAGTTGCGCGGAGGTGCGCATTTATCGCGCTCGACAACCTCAATGGAAAAAAACAGCAGAGACTCAAAGAGGTCACCAAGTCCGAGATCGTTCACGGCGTGACCGATGAATACATGCACCGCCGCATGCAGGCGATTTTGGAGTACGCCCACATGAATTGTCCATTTTACAGGACTTTGGACTTCCATCAAAGCCTCGATGACTTCCCTGTTCAGAAGAAGAGCGATTTCCTCGCTCACTACGACGGCATCATCAGCGATGAGTACCGCGACGTGAAGGACAGCCTCGCGCATCTGACGACCAGCGGCTCCACCGGGACGCCGTTTACGGTTCTCGCGGATCCCGACAAGATGGCCCATGTCAACATGAATTTCATGGCCGTCCTCGAGCTGAACGGCTTCCGCCTGGGCATGAAGCGAGGCGAGTTCCGCGCCTGGATCAGGGGAAAAAACACGGTTCCCCTCTTCCGGCAGATAAAGAACAACCTGCGGATGATCGACATTTCCAATATGAGCGACGACTCTCTTGCGGCAATCCTTGAGAGGATTGTCGAGGAGCACATCCAGGTCCTCGTCGCGTATTCCAGCGCGATCACGGCTCTCACAGATTACGTGGAGCGCACACGGCCGGATCTGCGCCACTGGGACGTGGAAATGATCTTCACGATGGGAGAAGCCCTGCCTGCCGCCACGCGCAGGAAGGCGAGGGAGCTCTTCGGCATCACGCCCGTCCTCACCTACGGCAACAACGAAAACGGTTTCATCGCCGTCTCCCTTGATGGCGACAGTGATTACACGGTCGATCTCTACCACTACTACGTGGAGATCCTGAAAATGGACTCCGACGAGCCCGCAAAAGACGGGGAGCTCGGGCGCATCGTGATCACGGACTACTACAACCGCGCATTCCCGATGATCCGCTACGACACCGGAGACACCGGCAAGCTCCGCACCTGGACAGACTATCTCGGCCGCGTTCACGCGAAATTCACCGAGATCTACGGCCGGCGCGGGTCCCTCATCTACAACACGAAGGGCGAGCCGCTCTCGATCCACGTGTTCATGAACAACCTGCTGAATTTCGAGGGAGTCCTCCGCCAGGCAAAATGCATTCAGACCGGCGTCAGGGACTACACCCTTCTGCTCAATCCCGAGCCCGGGGCCGATGTCGACGAAGCCGCCGTCATCGCCTCCTACATCAAATATCTCGGCAGCGATGCCCTCATCCGTGTCGAGTACGTCGACGCCCTGCCGATCCAGGCATCCGGCAAGACGATGGTCTGCGAGCAGAGATGCAGCAAGTATCAGGGATGATAATGTGACATGGTGGCAATGGGGACAATCCCCATAGTCACTTCTTCGCTCATGCAACATGTGACAATGGAGACTGTCCCCATAGTCACTTCTGCACGCAGCATGTGGCATCAGGAACTCACCAGCACACAGGACTATCTGACATGAAAGTATCCGATTATCTCGCACACACAATCGCAGAAAACGGCATCACCGACGTCTTCATGGTCGTCGGCGGCGGGGCAATGCATCTCGACAACTCCTTCGGTAAGAGCGGCGAGCTGCACTGCACCTTCCACCATCACGAGCAGGCCGCGGCGATGGCCGCGGAA
>CADCPJ010000036.1 GCA_902803245.1 uncultured Lachnospiraceae bacterium
CTGGACACGAGATAGCTGATGGCGGAGCGCCGCCAGGTGGACGACGTGCACACATAGAGGAGGTAGGCCCCTTCCGTGCCGTCGGGAAAGACGTAGTACGGATCGTACACGATGTCCGGAGCCCAGACCGCATATCCGCCCGCGTCCCCGTCGTCAAAGCCCGCCCACGAAAACGGCTTCGCGAGCGTCTCCTCCAGGTTCCCGTAGAAAGGAAGGTTCTTCCCGTTCCCGTAGTCAAAGTTCAGCTGCTTCCATTCTATGAGGTCCGGCGAGGAGGCCGAGGCCGTGTGTGACCCGAACACGTAGTACGTCCCATCCTTGTCCTCAAAGACGGAGGGGTCGTGAACCGACACGTGGACGGGCGCCTTCACCGCCTCCTCCGCTTCCGCGGCCAGAGAGCCGGCCGCAAGGCACACTGCAAGGCAAAGAACTGCAGATCCGATCTTTTTCATCCGTCCCATTCCCCCAAACTTCAATTTGAAAGCTGAATTGCTGTAAAAAATGCGCGGAGAGCCAGGGCTTCCGGCAGCTCCGCAATAAAGTCATCAGATCAGCCCTTCACGGCGCCCGCCGTCATGCCGTCGATCAGATACCTCTGGAAGATCAGGTAAATGATCAGGATCGGGATGATGCCAAACATCGAGCCGGCGATCAGCAGGTCGTAGTTGTTGCCGTAAGGTGTAAGCAGCGTGTTGAGACCGATCTGGAGTGTGAACTTGTTGGTGTCGCGGAACACGAGCATCGGCCAGAGCATGTTGTTCCAGGAACCCATCGCGCAGAGGATTGCCATGGAAGCGAAGGCCGGCTTCGTGATCGGCATCATGATTCTCACGGAGATGCCGTATTCCGTACAGCCGTCGATGCGGGCCGCGTCGAGGAGCTCTTTCGGCAGAGACTGCATGTACTGCCGGAAGAAGAAAATCGTCGAGGCCGCGCACAGGCCCGGCAGGATGACGCCTGCCCTCGTGTTGATGATGCCGAGGCTCGTCACTTCCTGGTAGAGCGGCAGCATCAGGATCTCGAAAGGCACGCACATCGTCGCGATGACGAGGAAGAAGAGCAGACCCTGAAGCCTGAACTTGTACATCGTGAGGCCGTAAGCGATGAAGTAGCAGACGAGCAGCGTCAGAACCACCGTGAGGATTGTCAGAATCAGGGAGTTCTTATACCACATGAAGTACTTTGCGGAGTCCACGCCGCTGTTTCCGCCCGCGATGCCGAAGAGGTACTTGTAGTTGTCGAGCGTCATCGTGCTGAAGTCGAAATTGATGGCCAGGCCGTTCTGGACCAGCTCACGTCCGGGGCGGAAGGAGGCCAGAAGTCCCGCGAGAAGCGGAAATGCGATCAGCGCGCAGAGGATGACAAAGATAGCGTTGACCAGCACCGTCGCAACCGGATGGCTGCCCACAGCCTTTTTCTTTCCTTCTTTTGCCATATCAGCTCTCCTCCTTCTTGAATGTGCCGGTAGCAAGGAGCTGCACGACGTTGATCGCGAGGGCTATGATCATGAGCACCATGCCGACTGCGCAGGCGTAGCCGAGGTCATTTTTCTCAATACCTCTCTTGTAGAGGTAGCCGACGATCGTAAGGCCGATGTTTTTCGGAGAGGAGTTGCCGTTCCACAGCATGAAGCTCTCGAGGAACATCGAAAGACCCGCGTACACGGAGATCGTGACGACGTAGATCGTGGTGGGCTTGATGAGCGGCAGCGTCAGATACCAGAGCTTCTGCCAGGAATTCGCGCCGTCGATGTCCGCCGATTCATAGATCGAGGTGTCGATGGACTTAAGTCCCGACAGGAAATACAGCATATTGACGCCCGTCCATCTCCACATACAAAGGAGCAGAAGCGCTATCCACGCCGTCCACTTGGTTTTCAGCCAGGCGATCGGCAGCTTTCCGAAGAAGGCAAGCAGCTGGTTCATCTGGCTCCCCGCCGCCTCGGAGAACATCATGCGGAAGAGCATACCGGAGATGACGACGGATGTCAGCGCGGGAATATACATGATGACTTTCCACACGCCTTTGGCTTTGGTGAGACGGCTCTCCATGAGCACCGCAAGAACGAGAGGGATCGGAATCATGAGAACGAGGGTGAGAAGCATGTACTCCACGCTGTTCAGCACGGCCGTGGCAAAGAACTTGTCATTGATGAGATGTGCGTAGTGGTCAAATCCCACAAAGGTCCTCTTTCCGAAAGAGATATCCTGGAAGCTCATGATGACGCCGCTTACAAGAGGATAGGCCCAGAATATGATCAGGCTGAGGAGGAAGGGAAGCACGAACACATAGGGTGCCACCTTTTGTGAGTAAAAGATTTTCTTAAACTTCGACATAAGGGTTTCCTCCGAGGCTTGCAGCCCCTTAGACAAAATGGGCGGGAGGCCCGGGATGTAATTCCCAAACCTTCCCGCTTTGTGTGATTCGAATCGTTGTTCAGTTAAAATGGTGATTTAAGCAGTGGGATCTCTCCAAACGAGGAAGCTTACATCAGCTCCATCTCGAGATATTCCTGAGCCTCTGCGAGAGCCTCGTCGACATCCATGCCGTCCTCGAACACTTCGTTCAGAGTGGTCGTGCACATATAGTCGTTGAGCGTCGGGGAAGCCTCAACCGTGTAAATCGTGCCGATCGCATCGTTCTCGGCCAGCTCGCGGAGAATCTCATAAGGCTTCACGCGGAAGAATGTGTTGTACTGGTTGCTCTCGTCAAATGCGAAGTCGTC
>CADCPJ010000037.1 GCA_902803245.1 uncultured Lachnospiraceae bacterium
CGCCTCGGAGTCGATGTACAATCCCGACTATGTGTACACGAAAGAAAACGTTCTGAAAAACTGGCTGCGCATTCTGGTCTTTGTCGCGGTTTTTGCCGCTCTTGCGGTGATTACGCTGGAATTTATTGACAAGGACAAGCGCTGAAAAGGAATAAGCTCTGCTTAGAGAAAGGGGAGGCCTTGGGGCCTCCCTTTTCTCAGCTTAGAGGCACGCAGCTCCTTTTACCAGCCGGGGAGTGTTTCCGGCCCTTTGCCCAGCCGTGAAGCGCGCTTTCCCTTTTCCGTCCGGGATCAAATAAATGAGTCAGAACCTTCATACTTTTTGCTCGAAAGAGCAAGACTCAGGGATCTTTTCTTGAAGTCAAGGGGATTGTCCTGTACAATAAAAGTAGTATATTTTTACGGGGAGGGCAGCTACCATGAACAGGAATTCCAAGCGGAAGCGCGCGGCCGGCCTTCTTCTTGCAATGGCGCTGACTTCATGCGGACTGACAGGCATTACGGAAGGCGGGACGGAGGAAACACCTGCGAAGACAGAGCCGGTCGTGGAGGCAGACACGTCACATTATATTGTCGCTGTGGAGGATGAGCCCGACACGGTTGATTTTCAATGCACATCCATTCACTACACCGTAGCACAGAATGTCTTTAACCGCCTCATCGAGATGGAGAGCGACGGGAACGGCGGGATGAAGATTCTGCCTTCTCTGGCAAGCTCGTGGGAGATCTCCGACGACGGACTCACCTATACGTTTCACTTAAGGGAAGGAGTGACCTTCAGCAACGGTTCCCCGCTCACGGCGTCCGACGTGCAGTATACGTTCACGAGGCTTCTCACTCATCCGGAATCCTGCAATCAGGATATACTCGACGAGGTTTCGGGTGCAGGAGAGCTTAAGAGCGGACAGACAGACTCTCTTAAGGGGTTTGAGGTTTTAAGCGATCTGGACTTTGAGATCACTCTTCAAAATCCGTTCCAGGCATTTCTCGCCTGTCTGTCGATGCCGGGCGCATCGATCCTCGATGAGGAGACCACACGGGAAGCCGGCAGCCGCTTCGGACATGAACCGGAGTGGACGATCGGGACGGGGTCATTTATCCTGAAAGAGTGGATTCCCGGGGAAGGCCTCCTGCTTGCCGCAAACCGCAGCTGCTTTCAGGGACCGCCGAAGTGCGACGGCCTGGACCTCCGGTTTATCACCGATTGCAAGGAGATACGGAGAATGTTCGACAGAGGCGAGATCGATGTCCTCGATCTCGACGAAGTGGGAAATGATGCGGAGTTCTACATCCACGGGGACATCTATCAGAACCGGCTCTTTTACGTCCCGCGCATCGGGATCACCTATATTGCGCTGAACGAATCCTTTGCTCCGCTTGATGATGTGAGGGTCCGGAAGGCCATGCAGCTCTCTCTAAACCGCCCCATACTGCTCCAGGCGGTATACAGCGGCAGGGGATCCGTTGAAAACGGGATCTACCCCCACGGGCTCTACGGCTTTAATCCGGATCTCCCCGAGATTCCCTATGACACGGACGAGGCGGAAAGGCTCCTCGATAAAGCCGGATACCCGGACGGATTTGACCTGACGGTGAGCGTGAATTCCTCCTCGACGCGGTGGGAGCTGGCCGTGCTGAGAATGGCTGCATCAATGTGGGACAAGATCGGAATCCGTACGAAGATTGACGTATTAGATGAGAGCGAATTCATGCGCCTTAGGAAAACCGGCAGACTGGAGTGCTATACCGCTCTTTGGACCGCGGACTTCAACGATCCGGACAACTTCGTCTACACATTCTACGGCAGCGAGGCGAACACGACCTTCCGCAGCCTCTGCTACCCGAGGGAGGACGTGATGGAGAGAGTGCGCATGGCGAGGAAGATAGAGAATTCGGAGGAGCGCATAGCGGAATACCAGGATCTTGAGCGGATCATCGTCCATGAGGACGCGGCCTGGATCCCTCTCTACTCGAGACTCCGCTATTATGTCACATCCGAGAGGCTTCAGGGGATTCAGGCATCCTGGAACGGATCGGTGAAGAACATGTACCGCGAGATGTCGGTCGCCGACCCTTAAGGCTTTAAGGGCGACCTGGGGTAAGAATATCCTTTCGGCGGGCATTTTCGTAAAGCGGCTGTAAAACACTGCCGGCTCTTCCATGCAAGGAGGGACAAGCGATGCATTCGATCCGAACACAGATCACAGTTATAACGATCGCTGCGATCCTTACGAGCATTCTGGCTGTCTTTGCGGCCAGCTTTATCAGCATCAAGGGCGAGACGGACAGGAACTCCGCGCAGATGCTGTACCTGATCGAGCAGGACACCCAGAAAAATCTCGAGAAATACTTCGACAGCATCGAGCAGTCCGTTGAAGTCGCTGCGAATCTCGCCATCGAAAGCCTGGACAGCGTGCTTCTCGTGGAATCCGGCTTGGTCACAGCGGACGCAGAGGCTTTCTCTCAGACGGAGGAACAGATTGCAGCCCTCGATGAGTACCTGAAGAGCTACTGCAAATATGTCCAGAACTTTTTTGCCGGCGTCGCTGACTACACACAGGGCGTGACGGCCTATTACTACAGCATCGATCCGGGGGTCAGCACAGACGAGCGCGGTTTCTTTTACCAGAAGATCGGAAAGACGGGATTTATCGAGCAGACGCCCCTTGACGTCAAGCGCCTGCTCCCGGTGGATGTTCTCCATGACACGTGGTACGATGCGGCGGTAAAGAAAGGGCGCCCGGTGTGGCTCGGCCCCTATCCCTCTTCGCTTAAGCAGGGAGAGTGGATCTGCTCCTATTTTGTTCCGGTCTATAAATCCGGAATGCTCATCGGAATCATGGGCATGGACATCCCGTGTTCGACTCTGATTGATCTCTTAAGGGACATCCGCGTATATGAGACGGGGTTCGTCTGCCTGATGAACGCGGAGGGCCAGGTGATTTATCATCCCGATCTCCCCATCGGCAGCAACCTGGATCAGCTGGGCTTAAGCGTCGATGCGGACATTTTGAAGAATTTAAGCAGCGGAGATACGCTGATCCGCTATTCGCCTGCTGACGGTCAGGAGCGGCAGCTGTCCTTCTCCACACTCACCAACGGGATGAAGCTCGGCGCAATCGCGCCCACCGCTGAGATCAACGCCCCCTGGACCCGGCTCGTCCGCGTCATCCTGCTCATCGCCGTGGCTGTCATCATTCTCTTTGCCCTGCTGATTTTCATCGTCATGCATGCCCTCACCTATCCCCTCAAAGAACTGACCGACGCATCCAAACAGCTCGCAAATGCGAATTACGACGTGGATCTTAACTATCAGGGGAACAATGAAATCGGTACCCTGACCCGCGCCTTCACGAAGATGAGGGATGAGATGAAGGGGTACATCAGCGACCTGAACCATCAGATCTACCACGACAGGCTGACGGATCTCCCGAATATGAGGCACTTTTTCACTTTGGCGGAGGAGACGAGGAGCCGCATGCTCCTCGAAGGCAAGCAGCCGGTCATGCTCTATTTCAATATCGTCGGGATCAGGTATTACAACCGCCAGAAGGGCTTTGACAAGGGAGACCAGCTCCTTCGGGACTTCGCAGAAATCCTGGTGCGGCAGTTTGATAACCACCGCGTATGCCGGCTGAACAGCGACCGGTTCGGCGCTGTGACGGATGAAGGGAGCGCGGATGAGGAGCTCCGGGCGATCCTTAAGGAATGGGAGAGAAGCCCGGAGAGAAAGCGGATCCCCATCTGCATAGGAGCCTACCCCAACAGGCTCGATGAAGTGGATGTGAACGTCGCCTGCGACCGCGCGAAGTTCGCCGGCGACCGGAATAAGAGTGAACACTCCTCAAGCATCACGTATTTCAATGAGGAGATGTTAAAAAACGGAGAGATCTATCTCCATATCATCCAGAATCTCGATCAGGCCCTGAAAGAGGGCTGGGTCAAGGTGTACTACCAGCCGATCGTCCGCGCCGCGGACGGAAAGGTCTGCGACGAGGAGGCGCTCGCCCGCTGGATCGATCCCGTCTTCGGGTTCCTCTCTCCGGGAGATTTTATCCCGGCCCTGGAGGAGTCCAAGATGATCTACAAGCTCGACCTCTATGTGCTCGAGCAGGTCCTTATGAAAATGAAGAAGACCGCCGAGGCCGGCCTCTACCTGGTGCCCCAGTCCATCAATCTCTCCCGCATGGACTTCGAGAGCTGCGACGTGATTGAGGAGATACGCCGCCGCGTCGACGATGCGGGAATCGACCGCTCCCTGATCACCGTTGAGATTACGGAGAGCGTGATCGGAGGCGACTTCGACTTCATGAAGGAGCAGGTCAGAAAGTTCCGGGAGCTCGGCTTCCCCGTGTGGATGGACGACTTCGGGAGCGGTTACTCCTCGCTTGACGTGCTCCAGCAGATTCATTTTGACCTCATCAAATTCGATATGCGGTTTATGGAGCGCTTTGACGAAGGGGATGAGAGCAAGATCATCTTAACCGAGCTGATGAAGATGGCCATCGGTCTCGGTATGGAGACCGTGTGCGAGGGCGTGGAGTATCCGGAGCAGGTCGAGTTCTTAAAAGAGATCGGCTGCACGCGCATTCAGGGATATTATTACGGAAAGCCCATTCCGTTTGAAAGGATTCTTGCGGGGATAAGGGACGGAAGCATCCTCGAGTACGAAAATCCGGATGAGACGGAATACTACTCATCCATCGGCCGCATCAATCTCTATGACATGTCCGCCGTGGCGAGTGAAGACGACGAGTCTTTGTCGCAGTATTTCAATACGCTGCCCATGAGCATCATGGAAGTCAGCGGGACAAAGGTGAAATATATCCGCTGCAACCGGTCCTACCGCGAATTCATGAGCCGCACTGTCGGTGTGCCTTACAGTACGGATGAAATAGACATCACTTCGATGGATTCTGTGATCGGACTGGCTTTCCTGAAGTCCGTAGTTCAGTGCGGCATCGACGGGAACCGCACGATCCTCGATGACAGAGTAAACGAGAATACCATAACCCATACACTCATACGCCGCGTGGCGGTCAATCCCGTCACCAAAACGGCAGCGGTCGCAGCGGCGGTGCTGGCGGTCATAAGGGAGGATGAGCAGACCGGTACCAACTACAGCCAGATGGCCAGAGCCCTGTCGGGCGACTATGTGGATCTCTACTATGTGGACCTTGATTCGGAGAAATTCATTCAGTACACACCGGATGCCGAGCTCGAGGACCTGGTGATGGAGAGGCACGGGGAGAACTTCTTTGCGGCGAGCAAGCGCGACGCGCAGGTACACCTCGTGAAGGAGGACCAGGCGGCTTTCCTGAAAGCATTCACCAAAGAGAACGTGACGGAGACCCTGGAAAGAGAGGGACAGTTCAACCTGACTTACCGGCTCATTGACGGAGATGAGAATGTCTATGTCAGCATGAAGGCAGTGAGGATGCCCGGCGACCGCTCCCACATCCTCGTGGCCGTCTCCGACGTGAATGACCAGATGCGGCAGAAGGAGGAGATGTCCCGCCTTGAGGCGGAGAGAGCGGCTTACTCCCGCGTCAGCGCGCTGACTCAGGATTTTATCTGCATCTACACCATAGATCCGGACACGGACCGCTATGTCGAGTACCGGGCCACCAGCGACTACGCCGGACTCGGAGTGCCCCGGGAGGGAGACGATTTCTGGGCACAGACTCTCCTCGAGAGCGCGAAGCACATATATCCCGAGGACCTGGAGAAATTCCGGGCGCTCGTGACCAGGGAAAACATCATGCGAAAAGCCGAGGAGGACGGGATCTTCACCTTCCGGTACCGCCTGGTGCTGAGCGGAAAACCGCACTATGTGAGCATAAGGGCCGCTCTCGTCGACGAAGAGGGAAGCCGGGTGCTTGTCATGGGCATCTATGACATCGATACACAGATCCGGAACGAGCAGGAATACGAGCGGAAGCTGTCTTCCGCGAGGAGCAGGGCGAATCTCGATCTGCTCACGGGAGTGAAGAACAGGACAGCATACGAGAACATGTCGGAGAGCCTCACACGGCAGATCGAGAGCGGAGAGAACGTCCGGTATGCGATCGTGATCTGCCGCGTGCACGGCGTGGGGTGGATCAATGAGACTTTAGGGCGGGAAGCAGGGAATATGCTGATCCGCAGGTCCTGCGACACCATCTGTGAGACGTTCAAGCACAGCCCTGTCTTCCGTGTGGCCGGCGACAAGTTTGCAGTGATCGCGATGGGACACGACTACGAATGCATCGAGGATCTCATGGAGCAGATCAAGGCGTACAACCCGGGAAGCGAAGGGAACGGAGAGCCCGGCATCACCTGCGGCATGGCAAAGTATGACGGCACGGGAAGCGTCGCCTCGGTATTCCACCGCGCGGAGGTACTGTGCAGCCCTGACGAAAACTGATCTTTTCAAAAGCGGAAGAATACAGGTGCGGCATTTTTGAAGGGAGTCGGGAGATATGTATTATTCTGCAGTCAGCATACTTGCAGGTGCCATATTGCTGATCGAGAATCAGGATATCCTGCGCGGAGAAGGAGGCGTTTTCGAAAAGCCCGTCTGGAACGCGTACAGGAAGTTCCTGATTGCCGTGATGGCTTATTACATCACGGATATCCTGTGGGGTTTCCTTGAGATGAGGAATGAGCCGCAGCTCCTCTTTGTGAACACAACTGCGTACTTCATCGCGATGGGAATCGGCGTCCTCTCATTTGCGAAGTTTGCAGCGGCTTACCCGGAGGACAGTACTTCTTTCGGGCGCGTCCTCGAATATGTCGGCGGTGTCCTCGCGGGGTTTATCGTTGTCCTCTCCTTAGCGAACATCTTCGTGCCGGTTCTCTTTACTGTGGATGCAGACTGCGTCTACCGCGCACTTCCGCTCCGCTACTTCATACTCGTCTGCCAGATCCTTCTGTTTCTTCTCATATCGATCTTTGCGGCCGTCGGTCCCGGACAGAACAGTCCGAAGGAGAAGCGGTACCGCGCGCTCGCTCTCTCCGGGCTTGTCATGGCGGTGTTCCTGTTTCTTCAGATCTGGTTTACGAATTATCCGCTCTATGCCGCTGCGTATCTCTTCGGAACCTGTATCATTCACGCATTCGCGGCCAGCGAAGAGAAAGAAGAGTACCGCAAGGGGATGGAGGAGGCAGAAAAGGCCTGCAGTTTAAACCGCGCGACCGCTTCTCTCCTTGACAACATGCCCGCCATGGCATTCACGAAGGACGCAAAAAGCGGCGTATATCTCACCTGCAACCAGGCCTTTGCCGACTTTGCGCATAAAGAGAGTCCGTCCGACGTGATCGGCTCCGCCGATTCCGAGATTTTTGACAGGGAGACGGCGGCTCATTTCGAGGCGGACGACCGGATTGCCCTCTCCATGGAGGAGCCTTTCATATTCTATGAGGACGTGACGGATGCAGACGGAAACCGCCGCGACATGCAGACAACGAGGCTGAAGTACCGCAGCACAGACGGAGAGCTCTGTCTCCTCGGCATGAGCGAGGATGTGACGGATCTGGTCCGCATTCAGCGCGGGAATGCAATGACGAAGGAGACTTACGAGAAAGCGAAGAGCACGGGGATCATGTTTACGCACATAGCCCAGGCGCTGGCACGCGGATACACGGACCTCTTCTACGTCAATCTCGACTCCGAGGAGTTTGTGACCTATTGCTACGAAGAAAGCGGCGGGCTCGTCGAGACGAGGCGCGGCTGGCACTTCTTCGAGATGTGCCGTCTGGAGATTGAAAAAAGAGTCCATCCCGACGACCGCACTGCCGTGAAGAATGCCCTCGACCGAAAGACGCTCATCAGGGCACTGGACAGAAATGAGACCTTTGTCATGACCCATCGCTTTCTGACGGACGACGGAGTGCGGTATTACACCATGAGGGCATCCCGCATGAAGGACGACGACCGGTTCATCGTCATAGGTCTCACGGATGTGGACGATCAGATGAGGCAGCGCCGGGCAGCGATGCGGGCCGCGGAGGAGCAGATCGCCTATACGCGCATCAGCGCGCTCACAGGAAACTATCTCGCTCTGTATGTCGTCGATCCGGCAACCGACCGCTACAGGGAATTCAGCGCGGACGAGAGCTTCAGCCGGCTGTCTAAGGTGCAGGCAGGCATGGACTTCTTTGAAATGATCCGCGAATCCGCGCGCACGCACAATTATCCGGACGATCTGAACCGCTTCCTTGCGGTCTTTACCAGGGAGAATGTCATGGCAGAGATCGGGCGCCGGGGCATTTTCGTGCTCAGCTACCGGCTCATGAAGGACGGGGTGCCCATCTACGTGCAGATCAAGGCAGCCCTGCTTGAAGAAAATGAAGGCAGACGACTCATCGTCGGCATCAATGACGTCGATGATGAGGTGAAGCAGGAAGAGGAATATATCCGGCATATCTCCGAGGCCAGGATGAGTGCCAGCATCGACGCCCTGACGGGAGTAAAGAACCGCCACGCCTATCTTGAAGCGGAGGACCGGCTGAATAACCAGATCGCGAACCGCCGCGGGACCGAATTTGGCGTCGTGCTCCTCGATGTGAATGACTTAAAGAGAATCAACGACACTTTGGGACACAGCGCCGGAGACCAGTACATACGGGACGCCTGCAAGATCATCTGCGACACGTTTAAGCGCAGCCCGGTTTTCCGCGTGGGAGGCGACGAATTTGCAGTCATCGCGCAGGGGAGCGACTACGCATCTATCGAGGAACTCGTCGGGAGGATGAACGACCGGAATGCGAAGGCAATCCATGAGGGCGGAATCGTGATCGCATGCGGCATGGCGAAATACGACGGCGATGAGAGCGTCGAATCCGTTTTCGAGCGGGCAGATCAGAGCATGTACAAAAACAAGAGCGAGCTGAAAACGAGAGGTTCTGCTTAAGAAACACCGAAGGTGCACTTTGCGGAGACGGTTGTGTCAGCGGCGAAAACGACGATCACGAACAGGGCGACTATCAGGCAGTTACAGATCGGGAAGGCACTTTGGAAATGGAAGAAGCGAAATCTGCCTCCTCTTCAGCTTCAAAGGGAAGCGGGCAGGAAGGAGGACTTAAGGCTGGGTTCACACCTCTCGGCATGTGGGCGTTTTCTATCGGCACCAGTATCGGCTGGGGCTCATTTATCGTGACCTGCAACACGTATCTCCTGAAATCCGGACTCCTCGGCACGATCCTGGGAATGCTGGCCGGAATGGCCGTCATCCTCATCATCACCTGGAATCTCCAGTACATGATCCGGAAAAATCCGGGAGCAGGAGGAATCTATTCCTTTCAGAAGCAGGTGAGCGGAAAGGACTTCGGCTTCCTAAGCTTCTGGTTTGTGCTGATTACCTATCTGGCTGTCCTGTGGGCGAATCTCACGTCCCTTCCGCTCTTCGCCCGCTTTTTCCTGGGAAATGCGTTCCGGTTCGGGTTCCGCTACGAGGTGTTCGGCTATGAGGTGTGGTTCGGAGAGGCGCTTCTGTCGATCTGCGCGGCCGCACTGATCGGCTTTTTATGCCTTGCGGGATCCAGGGTGCCGAACCGCGTGATGATCATCGCCGCGCTTGTTTTCACCGTCGGATTCGCAGTGTGCGCCGCGGCGGCGGTCATAAAGCATGAGAGCGGATTTCACTATGATCCGCTCTACACGGAAGGGGCAGGGGCATTTTCCCAGATCGTCCGCATCGCAGTCATATCTCCCTGGGCTTTCATCGGATTCGAGAATATCTCTCATTTTTCCGGGGAATACGATTTTCCGCTGAAGAAGGTGCGCCGGATCCTGATCCTTTCGGTGGTGATCACCACGCTTCTCTATATCCTTGTGTCACTGCTTTCGGTCTCGGCCTATCCGCCGGAATACGACAGCTGGATCTCCTATATACGGGACATGGGGAACCTGGACGGGATCAGGGCCGTGCCCGCTTTCTATGCAGCCGGCCACTATCTCGGCGAGACCGGTGTCAAAATCCTGATGCTCTCGCTCTTTGCAGTCATCCTGACCAGCCTTATAGGGAACACGATGGCGCTCAGCCGCCTGCTGTATGCGGCCGGCAGAGAAGGGGAGGCTCCCGCGGCGCTCACACGGCTTAACAGGCAGGGTGCGCCGCATGTGGCTGTCCTTGTGATTGCCGTCATATCGGTGCTCGTTCCGTTTCTCGGGAGAACGGCGATCGGCTGGATCGTGGACGTCACCACTTTGGGAGCGACGATCATCTACGGACTGATCTCCTTTGCCGTCTACCGCCATGCAAAAAAGTCCAAAAACCGCTCGGAGACCGTGACGGGCGCCATCGGAATGGCGCTCATGCTGCTCTTTTTGCTGCTCCTTCTCATTCCCGGCCTTCTTCCGTTCCACGCGATGGAGACGGAGTCCTACGCCCTCTTTATCTTCTGGTCCGTTCTCGGCCTCATCTATTACCGCCTTCTTGTCCGCCTGGATAAGAAGAGGGAGCACGGGCAGAGCGCCATCGTGTGGGTCACACTCATGATGCTTGTGGTGTTTGCGTCGATCATGTGGGTGTCAAGGGCCACCGAGTCGGCTGCGGGCAGAGCCGTGGAGAGAATCTACGAGTATCACCAGAGCCACCCGGAGCGCGACGAATACAGCATGGACTCCAGGATGCGGGTGCAGTTCCTTGAGGAGCAGGCAGATGCCATCAGCAGTGCCAACACCTTGTATTCCGTCGTCTCGACAGGTCTCTTCCTTCTCTTCATCACTCTTCTTATTAACAACTACCGTGATACGCAGAAGCTGGGAAAGAAACTCTCTGAAGCCGAGAGGGAGGCGGATTCGGCGCGCAGAATTGCCGAGCTCACAAACTCCATCAGCTCCCTCCTCGACAACATGCCCGGCATGACCTTCACAAAGGATGCGGAGACAGGGGTGTATCTCGCCTGCAACCAGGCTTTTGCGGACTACGCCAGGAAGGAGAAGCCCGCGGGAGTCATCGGCCTCACCGACGTCCAGATCTTCGATAAGCGCACGGCGGCCCATTTTATCGAGGACGACAGGATCGCCCTCTCTATGGACACCCCTTACATATTCTACGAGGACGTCCCGGATGCCGCCGGTGAACACCGCCAGCTGCAGACGACGAAATTGAAATTCATCGATTCCACGGGCCGGGTCTGCCTGCTCGGCATGTGCCAGGATGTGACGGATATGGTGCGCATCCAGCACGAGCACGCCATGACGAAGGAGGCATATGAAAATGCCGTCTCCGCAGGCATTATGTACAGCCACATTGCTCAGACCCTGTCCCGCGAATACACGGACATATTCTATGTCAATCTCGACTCCGAGGAGTTCGTTGAATATCAGCGGAAAGAGGGGGGCGGGGCGCTCGTCGAGACGAGACGCGGCTGGCATTTCTTCAGTGACTGCATAGCGGAGTTTTCCGGAGACGTCACAGACGATGACCGGGAAGCATTCCTGGAGGCGATGAACCGTCTGACGCTCATGAAGGCTCTGGAACGCAGCGGCACCTTCATGATGACGTTCAGGGAGTCGAGGAGAGGGGAGCCGGTCTACGTCACCATGAAGGTCTCCCGCATGGAGGACGATGAACATTTCCTCGTCGTCGCGATCAAAAACGTCGACGCTGAGATGCGCGATGCGATCTCGAAGAGCGAGGCTCTCTCCCAGGCGCTGATCTCGGCGGAAGAGGCCAGCAAGGCCAAGACGTCCTTCCTGTCCAGCATGAGTCACGAGATCCGCACGCCGATGAACGCCATCATCGGCCTCGATACCCTCGCGCTGCGCGATGAGACGCTGAAAGAGGAGACGAGGGACTATCTGGAGAAGATCGACGGGAGCGCCAGGCACCTCCTTGGCCTCATCAACGACATCCTGGACATGAACCGAATCGAGTCCGGACGGATGGTGCTGCGGCGGGAAGTCTTCTTACTTGGAGCAGTTCTGGACCAGATCAACGCGATGGTCATGACCCAGTGCCGGGAGAAGGGCCTCACCTACGAGTGCCGCATGGTGAGCGGCATGAACACCCCTTACGTCGGCGACGACATGAAGCTGAAGGAGGTGCTTCTCAACATCCTGTCCAATGCCGTCAAGTTCACCGATCCCCCGGGCAGCATCACGACTACCGTGGAGCGGACCGTACAGTTTGAGAACCAGTCCACGCTCCGCTTTGTGATCCGGGACACCGGAATCGGGATTGACAGTGAGTATCTCACCAGGATATTCGACCCCTTCTCCCAGGAGGACAGCTCGCGCACGACCAGGTACGGCAGCACGGGACTCGGGATGGCCATCACGAAGCGGATCGTGGAGATGATGAACGGCTCGATCAGCATCGAGTCAAAGAAGGGCGCCGGCACCGAGATTGCAGTGACGATTACACTCAGAAATGCGGACAGAAGCGGTGAGGACTGGGAGAGTGCGATCAATCCCCGCGCCTTCCGCGTGCTCGTGGTCGACGACGATCCGATCGAAGCGGAGCACGCGAGGACCGTGCTGGACGAGGTCGGCATCCATGCCGACTCCTGCACAAGCGGCGAGGAGGCTCTCAGCAAGATGGAGGTGCAGCATTTAAAACAGAAGCCGTATAACCTCGTGCTCATGGACTGGAGCATGCCGGGAATGACGGGACTGGAGGCGTCCGCGGAGATCCGGAGATTATATGACAGCGAGACGACCGTTGTGGTTCTTACGGCTTACAACTGGGACGACATCGAGGAGGAGGCCCAAAAGATCGGCGTGGACAA
>CADCPJ010000038.1 GCA_902803245.1 uncultured Lachnospiraceae bacterium
CACGTTCCGTCCGGTTTCGTCCCGTGCTCGACCGCATTTTCGATGATCGGCTGGATGATGAGCCGCGGAACTTCCCAGCTAAGGAGCGTCTCATCGATATCGCTGCTGTAGTGGAAGCGGTCACCGTACCGGCAACTGATGATGTAGAGGTAGGCCTCCACATATTCGAGTTCTTTTTTCAGGGGAATCATCGCCAGGCCGTCGCGTCCGAGCGTGGCGTCGAGCATGGTGGACAGGGCCTCGATCATGAGGCTCACCTTCTCATTTTCGTCCATCCGCGCCTCCCAGTTGATAATCTCCAGAGAGTTGTTCAGAAAATGCGGGTTGATCTGGGACTGAAGGGCGTGAATGTTCGCGTCCCTGAGCGCAATTTCCTCCACGAAGATCTTCTCAAACTGAACCTTCAGCTTGTCCGACATCTCGTTGAAGTCCCTGACAAATGCAGAGATCTCCCCCCGGTCCCCCGGCACCTCCACCTGAATTCCGTAGTTCCCGTCGGAGATTTTTGAAGCCGCCTCCGCGAGCGAGGATACAGGCTCAAGCACGCGCCTGTTCAGGAAATGAACCATGACGAGCATGAACGGTACCATGACCATTAGGAGCACGAGAAAGGTCAGGATCTGCGCGTTCGAGGAGGCGAGGGTGATGTCCCTGTCGTAGGCGGCGGTATAGGTGATCTGCTGGTCGAAGCCGGGCGAGGAGGCCCGGATAAAGCTGCCGTCCCGGTTCTCAAAGAGGTATGCGCTGCGGGAGCGTTCTCCCTCCGGCGCCTCAATTGCCGGGAAATTCCGCTTAAGCAGCACTTCGCCGCCGCACCGGATCTCGTATCCCTTCACGGCCCACACGCTGTCAAGAACCCCGAACACCTTCTCCGTGTCGAGCTCCATGATGATCACCGCGTAAGGCGTGAAATCCTTCGCCATCATGTTCCGCACCATGTAGACCCGGCCGCCGGCCCTCATGAAGCAGGTCTTCGTGTCGAGATCTTCCGCCGCCTTCCTGACCGCATCAAGACCGTCGTTCATAAGAGCGACATAGTTCGCGTATCCGGAGCCGGCGGAGCGGCTTCCCATATAGTAGATCTCATCCGGATTGTCGGTAAAATACAAAAAAGTCGTCCTGAAGCTGTCGTTGTACTTGTACTGCTGCTCAAGGAAGCGGTTCACTTTTGAGCGGAGATCCATGTCCTCCCCCGCTTTAAGGTACTCCTCGTAGATCTCCCTCAGATACGGAAGAATCGAGGCATCCTTCGATGCCCCGACACAGGTTTGCAGGCGGATTCCGCAGATCTCCACCGCTTTCTCCATGGATACGAGAATTGTCTTCTCCACTTCCGCCCTGGTTCTCCTTCCTACGACAAAGATGAGACTGAGCGTCAGGAGAACGATGGGAATGATCCAGGTGAAGGCGGTCAGCTTCAGCATCTGCCATTTCAGTGAGTTTGGTCTCTTCATCATTTTTTCGGCTTTTTAAGTCCAGATTTTCAATGCGTTTGGTCTCTGCGGCTTTTCATTTCATGCCGGCAGCTGTTTGGCACCCCTAAATCCCGAGATAATCCCTGTAGATCCGGCAGATCGTCTCCGCGTCCTCCTTTTCCGGCATCTCGGCAAAAAGCCTGAGAAGCGGCTCCGTGCCGGAGAAGCGGCAGGAGACCCAGCCGCCGTTTTTAAAGAAGATCTTGCAGCCGTCCATATAGCTCACATGGTCGATGGCATATGGAAGCTCCGGGATGCCCCTGTCCCCTATGATGCGGGTGAAGAGCTCCTCCTTTCTCTCCGGGCGGAAGCTGAAATTGTTCTCCGACATATAGTATGCGCCGTATTCGCGGCGGATCCCGTCATAGAAGTCGGAGAGCTTCATCCCGGTCACGGCCAGCATCTCGGCGAGAAGAGCCGCCGCATAGACGCCGTCCTTGCCTTTTATGTGTCCGCGGACCGTAAGTCCCCCCGAGGATTCGCCGCCGAGCACGGCATCCGTCTCCTCCATCTTCGCCGAGATGTACTTGAATCCGACGGGCACCTCATAGCACGTCTCATGGAAGGACTCCGCGATCCGGTCGAGGAGATGGGTGGTGCACAGGTTCCGGACGACGCCGCCCCGCATCCCCTTGTACTTTCTGAGGTAATAGTAGAGAACGGCCATGATGTCATTCGGAGTCAGGTATCTGCCCGTGTCGTCCACGACGCCTATGCGGTCCGCGTCCCCGTCCGTCGCGATGCCGATGTCACACTTTTTGTCGAGGACGACGCGGGAGAGCTCTCCCATCGCCTCGCGGTTCGGAGCGGGCAGCTTTCCGCCAAAGAGCGTGTCGTGCCGGCTGTGGATCGACTCCACCTCTGAGCGGCAGGTCAGGAAGATCGTCTTGATGGATGTCTCCGATACGCCGTACATCGGGTCGAGGGCGATGTGAAGGGAGGCATCCCGGATCTTCCGCACATCCACCATTTCCAGAATGCTGTCGAGATACTCGTTGAGCGGACAGATCTCCTTAATGAGCCCCATATCTTTCGCGTCCTGGTAATACATGGACCGGATCTCCGGAGCTTCCGGCAGTCCGGATTCAAGCTTCGCGGCATATCTCTCGATGTCCGAAGTGACGTTAAGATCCGCGTCCCTCCCTCCTTCCGTGAACACCTTGATGCCGTTATAGAGCGCGGGGTTGTGGCTTGCCGTGATCATCATGCCGTACGGGAGGCCGTTCTCCTTCACATAGTACATCACGACCGGCGTCGGGCAGGACTTGTTGATCAGAAGGGCCTTTATGCCTTCGGCCGCAAAGACCTCTCCGGCCCACTGCATCGCCTCCTTCGACAGGAAGCGGCGGTCATATCCGATCACGATCCCCCTCGTTGCGACGCCTTCCTCTTTCATCTTCTCAGCAAGAGCCGCTGCGAGCAGACGGATGTTCGCCTTCGTGAACCCGTCTCCGATTATGGCTCTCCACCCGCCGGTTCCAAAGTGTATCATGTGCTTCCTCCGTCGGCTGATGTACAGGTGATATACCAGTAAAGCTCAGTAATTGCCGAAGGCAATTGCTTTGATTAACTGCATATGGGTAAAACAAAATGCTGTGCGTAAGGCAGGCAATTTCGTCAGCGACTATAAACAGCTGTCACTTAAGGACTCACTCCCTTGTCACAGCTCCGCAGTTACATGATGCCGCTCCCCGGCCTGAAAGACCGGGATCCGTTCCGCCTCCGCCCCGTCGACAAGGAGTCTCCTTATGCCCTTCCCGCGGCGGGTGAGATTCCTCACCTCGATGTCGTAGAGAGCGCCGCGGAAGATGCGCTGCGCGCGAAAGCCCTCCCACGAGGACGGGATGCACGGGTCGAGGACCAGCTCATCATATCCCGGCCGGATGCCCAGGATGTAATGCGTCACCGAGTAGTAGGCCCAGCCGCCGCTCCCTGTCATGAAGGGATGGTGCGCCCTCCCGTATGTCGTGTGGTCCGGCCCGGAGATAAACTGGCAGTATGAGTACGGCTCGGCGAAGCGGGTTTCGATCCTGTCATTTTGATAGTACGGACAGAGCGCGTGGTAGTACTCCATCGCCCCGTCGCCGTTGCCCATGCGGCACTCCGCCGCCCAGACCCAGGGATTCGGATGCGAGAAGATGCTGCTGTTCTCTTTGAGCCCCGGGTAGACGCGCGTCACGAAGCCGATGTCGTCGTCCGCCTCCGTGTAAGACGGGGCATTGAGGCGGATGCCGTAAGGCGTGGACAGATGCTTCCGGATGGAGGCGAGAGCTTTCTCGCTCTTTATCGGGTCCGCCGCGCCCGAGAGCACTGCCCACGCGTTGGATTCCAGATGGATCCGCCCCTCTTTGTTCTCCTTTGTCCCTATGACCTTCCCGTTCGCGGTATAGCCCCGGATAAACCACTCGCCGTCCCACAGGGCTTCATTTAAAAAGGAACCGAGCTTCTCACGAACTTCCTCGTAATGTGCCGCGTCCCCGTCCCTTCCCAGGTGCCTTGCCGCCCCGATGAGCCCATGGAGCGCCTCGATGAGCAGGAAAGATACCAGCGCGCTCTCCCCTCCTCCGAGGTTCAGACAGTCGTTCCAGTCGGCGCGGAGGCCCTTGCATATGCCGTGGCTGCCGGTCTCCCTCAGGGAAAACTCCACAATCCGCTGCATGTGCTCGTAGACCGTCCCCCCGCCGCCGTCGGCGTAGCCGATGACCTCGTCATAGAAGGCGCTCTCCCCCGACTCCTTCACGTACTCCGCGATCGCGGGGATCAGCCACAGCGCGTCGTCGGCACAGGCGTCCGAAAGCCCGTGCACCCTGGACTTCCCCTCCGCCTCCGGGATCACCGTCGGCGACCTGAAAGGTTTTTTCTTTTTCTTCTTCTCCTCTTCGGGAAGGAACCACTCCGGCTCAAAGAGGTGGATGCCGTATCCGTCATTTGTCAGGGCGCGGAGCAGCTCCACGATCCGCTGGCGGCATTTTCCCGGATTCGTGTGGGGAATTGTCATGGCGTCCTGTGCGGTGTCCCGGTAGCCGAGCCCGGACCTCCCCCCGACCTCGATAAATGAGGCAAATCTCGAGAAGATCACATTGATCTCCGACTGGTAGAGCGTCCAGGTGTTCAGCATCACGTCGATCCCCGGATCCGGTGTGCTGACCTTAAATCTCGCCTGCTTGTCTTTCCAGAACCGCCGAAGCTCCGCATAGGCCTCATCGAGCTCTCTTCCGTCCGCGTATCTCTCCCGGATCCTTCGGGCCTCATCAAGCCGGCCCTCCCCGAGAAAGAAAATGAGCCTCACGGACATGCCCGGCTCGATCTTCAGCTTCTTCATGAGGGAGGCGCAGTGATTCCCGCCGAGCTCCGTCCCGCCGCGGAGCTCTCCCTCCTCCACGGCGAGCGGATCTTTCTCCGTGCGGTACGGCCCTATGAATTCGTCCCGAAGGCACTCGTACCCGTCCGGGACGAAATTCGAAGTGAAATACTGGTATCCCTCCTCCTCATAGAAGAGGTCGTAGAGAATGGTGCCGTCCTCATAGGAGGAGCCGGCGCAGTAGAGGCTCATCTGGAAATTCTGATTGTCGATGCTGATGTGATGGAAAGAAAATTCCGCATAGGAAATGACGCTTAAGGACCTTGTGCGATCGTCCCTGTTCTCGATCGTGACGTCCCATATGAGCGCGTGTTCCCCGATGGGAATCGACAGCTTTTCCTCGGCGTGAAGGTTCCGGTAGTCGCACTCATACACGCTGTAGGAGAGGCCGTGCCGGGTCCTGTACACGGCCTGCCCGTCCAACGGCTTGCCGACCGGCTGCCAGGACACGCTCCAGTAGTCCCCGTCCTCATCATCCCTTATATAGATATCAAACCCGGGCCGGTCCATCGGCACCGCGTTGCCCCGGAATCTCGTGATCCGGTGCGTTTCCGGGGACTTGCAGAACACATATCCCCCTGCCGTGTGGTTGACCACGGCGCACATGTCCTCCACTCCGAGGTAATTCGTCCAGGACTGGGGAAGGTCCTCCCGCGTGATCACATACTCCTCATTCTCACTGTCAAAGTAACCGTAGCGCATTTCCCAAACCACCATCCTTAAATAGGGCAATCTCTCATCCCGTCCTGTTCATTTTACAGGAGAATGCCTCTTTTATGGGAGGGAGGTGCTTGGCAGGTTTTGGATATTCTTGTCACATTCGCCGTGCCTTGCATAAATCAGCCGTCACGCCCGGCAAATTTCCCATCGCCGTCCAGAAGTCCCAGCAGGATGTCCGCGTATACCGGGTCGAACTGCGTGCCTCTTCCGTCCTTAAGCTCCCGGATCACCTTCTGCGGCTCGATGGGCGCGCGGTAGCTCCGCCTGGAGGTCATCGCGTCATACGCGTCGGCCACGGAAATGATGCGGGCGATCCTTGGAATCTCCTCCCCCTTCAGCCCCTCCGGATAGCCCTTTCCGTCGTACCGCTCGTGGTGGTAGTGGGCGCCGGAGCTTAGATAGGGCGACTGATGGATGCTGGACAGAATCTGGTTGCCGTAGACCGGATGAAGTTTGATCTGCTCGAATTCCTCGTCGGTCAGCCTGCCCTCCTTGCTGATGATATCCTCGTGGACGCCGATCTTTCCGATGTCGTGGAGGAGCGCCGCGTAATACACCTGTTCGCACTCCTCTTCGGAGAGCCCGGCTCTTTTGGCGATCTCCCCGGAGTACATCGCCACTCTCGTCGAGTGGCCGCTCGTGTACCTGTCCTTGGCGTCGATCGCATTGGCCAGGGCCTCCGCCGTCTCCCGGAACATCTCCTTCTCTTTGCGCTCGGATTCCTTCAGGGATTCGATCTCCCTCTTCCGCGCCTCCTCCACGCTCTCATTCTGGTTCATGAGCGCATAGATGAAGAACACGATCACCACGACGACCATCGTCATGTTCGTGAGGGACACCCCGTAGTGGAAGATCTGAATGATGGCCATGGCTGAGGGGAGCGCGATACTAATCATCAGGGAAACCGCGATGCCATAGCTTATTCGGTTCCGGTATTCGATGAGTATCGACTCCTGCAGGAGAATGATGAGAAACGG
>CADCPJ010000039.1 GCA_902803245.1 uncultured Lachnospiraceae bacterium
AAGGAACACGATCAGGGCGTCGAGGCTCGTGACAAGCACGCGCCCGATAAAGATCCCGGCATACAGCACCGCCTTTGAGAGGGGCGTGAGGACCTTGTTCTCTCCGAAGATCGCGGCGACCCGTCCCAAAGCGGCGGGCAGGATCCTCGTGAGCACCGGTCGGTAGATGAGGTTCTCGAGGTCCAGCTTCTTCGGCCACAGATCGAGATATCTCCCGCCTCTAAGAAGCACGCGCCTCACAAGGACGAGATACAATATGGCCCCGATCCCGAGCGAGATCGCGCCTCCCTTCAGGTTCTCCGCGGAAAATGCGGCAAAGCGGAGGATCTCCTCCTCCCCCGTCATGAGGGCGGCAAGCTGCAGCGTCACGGCGGGCTGTCCGAGCAGGACGCAAAGGAGCGAGGATCCGAAGATCACGGCGGTGCTAAGAGCGTTCATTCCCGACCGGTCCGCGTCATATGCAGATTGAAGCTCCGCGTCCCGGTTCCTCTCCACAAAGACCGAGATGAACAGCTTCAGCATATAGGCGAAGGTGATTCCTCCGGAGATGAGGAAGATCCACTCCGCCGCGGAGAGGAGGCCGGAGAGCTCCGCGCACTCGTGTATGCCTTCCACGATGCTCTCATGGAGCAGCGTCTTGCTGAGGTACCCGTTGAAGAGCGGCACCCCGCTGATCCCTAAAGCCCCCAGCGCAAATGAGATCTTGAGGAGCGTCTTTCGTCTCCCGTACCCGCGGATGCTGTTCAGATCCAGCTTATGCACCCTCATGACGACGCAGCCCGCCGCCATGAAGAGGGCCAGCTTGATCAGCGAGTGATTCACCATATGCAGCATGAGCCCCGGGAGGGCCGTGACGGCCGCCTCCTTGCTGTTATACGAAGTAAGGAGCAGGTACATCGCGATGCCGGTCAGGATAAATCCGATCTGGGACATCGAGGAGCAGGCGAGCGTCCTCTTTAAGTTCACCGAGAAGACCGCGAGCACCGCGCCGAGCACCATCGTGATGAGGCCGAGGACAAGCACAAGGAGCCCGAAGCTCCTGTTTCTAAAGAGCGCCGTCAGGGAGATCATCAGGATGCCGTAGATGCCGACCTTGGTCAGGATGCCGGAAAGAAGGGCGGAAGCCGGAGACGGCGCCACCGGATGGGCCTTCGGAAGCCAGACGTGGACCGGGAACATGCCGGCCTTCGCGCCGAATCCAAAGAGTATGCAGATCCCGGCGGCATAGATTCCCCGGCTGCTCCTCGGCTCCGTCAGAACCCTCGCTAAAAGCTCCTCGTACCGGAGCGTTCCCGCGCTGTACATAAGGAGAAGGACTCCCATGAGAAGGACGAGCCCTCCGATCACGGCGATGAATAGATAAGTGTATCCCGCGCGGACCGCTTCCTTCGTCTGCTCGTGTATGACCCACGTGAAGGAAGTGAAGGAGAGAATCTCGAAGAAGACAAATGTCGTATAGAGATCCGCCGAGAGCATGACCCCCTCCGTCGCCCCTAAAGTGAGGAGGACGAAAAACTCATATCTGAGTATGTGCTCCCGCTCCTTAGCGAAGTACTCAAGCGAAAAGAGCGATGTGCCCGCCCACATGAGGGCCGTGATCAGCGCATAGACCTTCCGGAATCCGTCCACCTGGAAATGAAGGCCGAGGAAGAGCACGCCGTCGATGTCAAAGCGCGTCTCACTCCCAAAAAAGAGGGCGATGGTCAGGGCAAAAACAAGGCATGAGAAGATTACGAGCAGAAGGTCTCCCTTCCTCTCACCCCGTCTTCCGATGATCCAGGTAAGAAATGCCCCCAGGAAGGGGAGGCCGATGATGAATGCGATCATATCCGATTCCACCTCACTCAAGCGCCGCCCGCGATGTTTCCGATGATGCCCATGATTCCGCCCGGAAAGATGCCGAGGCCGACATTAACCACCGTAAATACGACGATCGGCAGAAGCATGAGAAGATCCGCGTCGTCCCTTGCACATCCGGCAAACTGGTTTTTCATGTCCGCTGGGAAAAATGCCCTCACGGAGATCGTCAGCGTGTACATCGCGCACAGAAAAGCGGAAGCAATGAGGGCTCCCGCCCCGAAAAGGCCCGCAGCCGACCCCTCGTCCGCGCCCGCCATGAGAAGCTCCCACTTCGAGATGAAGCCGCAAAAGAGCGGGATTCCGGTAAGGGACAGCGCGCCAAGCGTATAGCAGACAAATGTGACCGGCATCTTCTTCCCGACGCCGTTGACCTCGTAGATGTAGTTCTTATGCGTCTTGTGCATAAATGCGCCGGCGCACAGGAAGAGGCTCATCTTGATGACTCCGTGAAAGACCATATGAGCCATCCCCGCCTCGAATCCCATGGGCGTCATCAGCATGGTCCCGAAGAGCATGTAGGACAGATTGCTCATCGTGGAGAACGCGAGGCGCCTCTTGAAATGTCTCTCTTTAAGGGCCATCACGGCGCCGAAGAGGAGGGAGAAAACGGAAAAGGCGAGGCAGAGAAGCTGCTCTTTGCTCCCCCTCATGAGATCCGTCCCGAAGGCATAGTAAGTCATCCGCATCACCGCGAACACGCCCGCATTGACGACGGCGACGGCATGCAGAAGCGCGGTCACCGGGGTCGGTGCCACGGAAGCCGTCGGAAGCCAGCTGTAGAGCGGGAACACCGCGGCCTTCGCCCCGAAGCCGAAGAAGCCGAACACGAAAGCCACCCGCATGAGGGTCGCGCTGTAGCCGGGCAGCAGGTTTCCGCCGTAAACGAAGGCTCCTCCCCCGCTCATCTGCGTCACGAGAACCACCGGGAAGAAAGCGAGGGCCGCGCCCCCGATCGTGTAGGCCGCGTATTTTCTGCCGGCAAACATGCTCTCATGGTTGCCGTAGTAGGAGACGAGCGGGATGGTGACGAGGGTCAGCATCTCGTAGAAGACATACATCGTGACCATGTCTGCCGACAGGGCAATGCCGAGGGCCGCCCCGTAGGTCATGACATAGAACGCGAAGAAGCTGTTCTTCCTGGACTCCTCCCTCATGTAGGAAAATGCATAGAGCATGACGAGAGGCCACATGAGCGAGACCATCCCCGCAAAGAGGCTCCCGAGGCCGTCCACCGCGAACGTGATGGAGAAGCCGGATGTAAAGCTGTAGACCGTAATCGGGCGGCCCTTAAGCAGCATCAGCGCCGCCCACACAAGGATCGACGTGAGCACAACGACCGCCTCGGAGTAGATCTCCCTCGCCCTGTTGTTTTTAAAGCGGATCGGCAGGATCAGCGCGCCGCCGATAATCGGCACGAGTATCGCAATTGGCAGTATGACCGGACTCATCTGATCCCCCTCCTTTAAAAGCCGGCGGCGCCAAGAATTGCCGTGCCGAAGAGACCGACCATCAGCGTTCCGACGCAAAGAAGGATCATCGGGACCGTCATGAGCGGGGATGGCTCCGCGCTTCCGTCATCCTCCGCGCGCGCCTTTCCGCCTCCGCGGGAGCTCTCCTTCCCATGCTTCTCCGTCTCCTCTCCCCTTGCCGGGAAGAACGCGTCGACCGTCACAGGGAGAAGGTATCCCGCCGTGAGAAGCGCGGAGATAATGAGCACCACCGGTGCGAGGACGGAGAGATAGCGCACGCCGCCGTCAAGAGCGGCCGAGGCGATGGCCCATTTGCTCACGAAGCCGCCGAGAGGCGGAATGCCGATGAGGGAGAGGGACGCGATCGTGAAGCACCACATCGTTATGGGCATCCGCTTTCCGATTCCCTTCAGCTCATCCACCCGGCGGTATCCCAGCTTGTAAATGAAAACGCCGGCCACGAGAAACAGGCATCCCTTGGATGCCGCGTGCTGCATGAGGTGCAGAAGGCCTCCCTTCAGGCCGTCGGGGCTTAAGAACGCGAGTCCGAGCATGATGTAGGAGATCTGGCTGACCGTGGAATAGGCCAGCCTCTTCTTTGTGACTTTCTCGCAGAACGCCATCATGGAGCCCATGCAGATGGTGAGCATCGCAAGTCCCATCCAGGCGTACTGCACGAAAGTGCCGCGGATGAGATCCGCGCCGACCGAGTAGTAGACGAGGCGGATGACGCACACGACGCCGGCCTTGGCCACAATTCCGGAAAGCAGAGACGAGGCCGGGGCAGGCGCGATGGGGTGTGCGGCCGGAAGCCAGCCGTGCATCGGGTACATGCCCGCCTTTGTGCCGAAGCCGATGATGCCGATGAGCACGATCACAAGGAAGGCCGTGCGGTTCGCCGAGACCTTCGCCGCGTCCACAAAGCCTCCCATAAGGAATGTGGCGTCCCCCGACGTGCAGAAGTAGACGTAGAACACCGCGAGAAGTCCCATGAGGGCGCCGCCGATGGAGTAAAAGAGATATTTCAGGCCGGCGGACACCGCCTCCTTCGTTCTTTCGTGGAGCACGAGGGGCACGGTCGTGAGTGTGAGCGCCTCAAAGGACAGATACATCGTGATCAGATTGGCGGACATCGCGACCGCGATGAGCGCGCCGAAGGATATGAAGAAGAAGGCAAAGAAGACCTCGGGCCTTTCCTCCATCTGCATATACTCATAGGCATAGAACGAGACGAAAGTGTAGAGGCAGGCCGTGACGACAGCCGCCACTCTTCCGAGGCCGTCGAGCGAGAACGTGAGGTTCACATTTTCCGCGAAATGAGCGACCGTAATGGATCCGCCCGCAAAAAGCGCGATTCCGAGGAGGAGATCCGTAAGAAGGGTGAGCGCGATATAGACCGCTCTCCTCTTTTTCTCCTCTGTCTTCATTTTCAGAGTGAGGGCTCCCCCGACGATCGGCAGGAGGAAGGTGACAATGAGCAGCATAGAATGCCTCCGATACTATCCTCTAGATTATCCAAACATTGCAAGTCCCCTCTCGATGAGGGAGGTAAACACCCACGAGAAGAGCCCGAGCGCGAGATTGACGGCGATCAGGGTGCTCATGGAGATGTGGAAGAGTGCCCCGTGCTTCACTGTCGTCCTCCGCCTGTCCTCCCCCTCGGAGAAGATGCGGATGAGCGTGCGGATGAAGTACAGCGCGTTTAAGACCGAGCTGACCGCGAGGACGACCATGATCGCGATCAGCTTCCAGGTGCTCCCGCACCCCACCGCCGCAGAGGCGAAGAGGAGCTTCGAAGCAAATCCGGCAAAGATCGGGATGCCGATCATGGAAAATGCCGCCGCCCCGAAGAAGAAGCCGGTGTTCGGGTCCCTGAGTCCGCTGCCCTGAAGCTTCTTGAAGAGCAGGCTGTTGCCCGAGGCCTCAGAAAGCCTCGGCGTCGTCAGAAAGAGCAGCGATTTCGTCACGGAGTGCGCGAGGATGTGGAAGAGGGCCGCGGTATAGCCGGCCGTTCCCCCGATCCCGATGCCCATGAAGATATAGCCGATCTGGGCCGCTGAGGAGAATGCGATCATCCGGTTGATGTGCTCCGCGTGGAGGGCGGACACGGATCCAAGCACGATGCCGCACATTCCGAGCACGAGCAGGATGTCCTCAATCGGCAGCCTCTCAAAGAGGTCGATTCCGATCACGCGGTAATAGATCTTGAAGAGCAGAAGGATGTAGCACTTCGACACGAGGGACGAGAGCACGGACCCAGAAGTGGGAGTCGCGTACCCGTAGGTGTCCGGCATCCAGAAGTGGAACGGAAAGAGCCCGCTCTTTATGGAAAGGCCGATCGTAAGGACCCCGAGGGCCATCGTGATCGCGACGAGGTTTCCCCCCTGGCCGGAGATGGCTTCTATGGTCTTATGCATGGAAACCATCAGCAGGTTGCCCGTGATGTCATATAGGAGCACCACACCCAGAAGGAAGAGCCCGGACCCGAGAAGGTTGAGGATCATGTAGCGGATCGCCGCAAGGGTCGTCCGCCCGATTTCGCGCACGATCAGGATTCCGCAGCTGGTCAGCGTCAGAATCTCAAGGAACACATAGCCCGTGAAGATGTCATTTGTCCACAGGATGGCCATGATGGCGGCCGTCATCAGATTGATCAGGGTGTAATAGAGGTTGACCTTGCTAACGTCTATGTCCAGGTCGATGAACCGCGCGCCTCCAAGAACCGAGCAGAGCATGACGATGAGGAAAATGAGGGCCATGAGGGATTCCAGAATCCCGGCCCGGATCTCGTTCCCCCACGGCGCGGGGAATTCCCCCATCACATAGGTGAAGGAGGTGCCTGTCCTTATCGTGTAATAGAGCACAAAGGACACGAGCACAATCAGGCCGCACTCGTACGAGACCGTATATCTTCTGGCTGTCTTTCCGCTCAGCATCGTGCAGAGCACTCCCGAAAAGAGGCTGAGTACGATCGTAAAGAGCGGAAAATTCGTTATCAGGCTCATCTGTCCTCCGTTAGATGTTTCGACATCTCATAGATCTCGTCGAGCTGCAGCGTGTGGTATCTCCTGTAGAGACGGACGGTCAGGGCCAGCATGATCGCCGTCACGGACACGGACACCACGATTCCCGTCAGCACGAGCCCCGCAGGAACCGGATTGATATAAGCCTTCGGGTCGGTCACTCCGTCCACGACGATCGGAGCCTTTCTTCCGCGTATATATCCCATGGACGCGAGGAAGAGAAATGTTCCCGTGTCCATGATATTGAGCCCGATCAGTTTTTTAAAGAGGTTCCGCTGAAAGAGCAGCATCGTAAAGCCGATGCCGAAAAGCACGATCGCGAAGGCCTCCTCGTAATTTGCCAGCAGATTCGCTACCACTTATTCAACTCCCCGCTCATAAAACGAGCTGATTCCTCATCGTACAGATATTGGCAGTTCTTTTTTGCGTTTCTGGTTTACTTTCCGCGCATGAACAGATTGTAGAAGCCGTACATCGTAAATGCGACCACCATGCCGACAGCGATATCGAGCGGCAGGATCAGACCCCCGCTTAAGATCGCCCCGGGCGTCCCCTTCGGAATGTGATTCTCCAGGTGATTCGCCCCGGTGAAGAAGACATACCCTTTCGCCGCGCTGTAGAACGAGAGGGCAGCGAAGGTCACCCAGGCGCCAAGCCGCTTCGAGAAGACGCGGTCCGCCTTGTCAAAGCCGAACGCGGCGGAGAATATGATCATCGCCGCGCCCATCACGGCCCCTCCCGAAAAACCGCCTCCCGGCCCGTTCTGTCCGTTTAAGAGCACGTAGATGCCGAAGACGAAGATGCACGGAACAAGGACAGCCGCCACATTTCTCATGATGGCTTCCCTGGAGATGTCATGGAATCTCTCGCCCCTGATCGCGTAGTAGTCCTCGTAGGTCTTCCGCATGTTCTTCCTGTCCAGGCGCAGGAGGATTGTGACGCAGATAAGCGCCGTGAAGAGCACGTGCGACTCGCCCAGCGTGTCAAATGCGCGGTAGTCGAGGATCATGCCGGCCACGATGTTGTCCGCTCCGGTCTCCTCCACGCCCTTCTCCACGTATCTCGCCACCATCTCCGTCGTCTCCGGATTCTCTTCGCCGTATCGCGGCAGGTTCGCCACGGCGAACAGAAGGACGCCGATGAGCATGATGCAGCTCACCACCGCCACGACGTGATAGAGAGCATAAAAGCCCTTCGTCTCGGCCCCGATCACCTTTTTGGCTCTGCCCGACCGGAGAAGCTCCCTGCGGAGGCGGCGTTTTTCTCTCTTCAGCTGTTCGCGGGACTCATCGGAGGTCTCATCGAGTTCGAGGATGTCCTCCATGACATCTGTCTCGCCGTACAGCCAGCTCAGAAAGCGACTCTTATTCATTTTCCGTCCTCACCGCCCTCTTCTATATCGTCCACAGCCCTTAATCTTCTCAGCGTCAGAAGGAAGAGCGTCCCGCTGATTCCCGCCCCGACTGCGGCTTCCGTGATCGCCAGGTCCGGCGATTCCATGAGCACCCACAATATGCACATCACGGAGCTGTAGGAGAGGAAGATGATGACCGCCTGCAGGAGCGACTTCGTCAGATTGACGCTGACCGCGCAGACCACGAGCAGCACAAGGAGCAGTATTTTAAGAATCTCCGTCAGTGTCAGAACCATTTTCCGCCTCCCCGATAAAGCGAACATATTTCTCGAGCTGCCTGTTGGTAAAATACTCGACCTGTGCCACATAGTGCGTCGAGACAGGCGAGGTGAACCACATGAAGAAGATGAGGAGCACCAGCTTCAAGGCATCGAGGGAAAAACCCGCGGCGATCACGCACCCCAGAACGATGAGGAAGATGCCGAGGGTGTCCCCGACGCCCGCCGCGTGCAGGCGGTTGAGGACAAATTCGAATCTGGCGACTCCGATCACCGCCACGGCAAAAGCGAAGACCCCCGCAAGGAGGCACACCGCCGTCGCAATAAACTGTATCCATTCCATCATGATCTAAGCCCTCTTCCCGTCCCCGTCTGCCGCTTTCGCCTCCGGTTCCTTGCCCTCAAGTCTTCTCCCGTCCGCCCCCGCGCCGCCTTCCCGGCGCGCGGCCATGAAGCGGGCCCGCTTCTTTCCCGGAGGAATGTGGGTGAGGGACAGCATGAGCACCGTCACGAAGCTGATCATCGCGTAAATCACCGCGACGTCGACCAGATAGGGCTCATTCAGCATCCTCGACAGTATGGCGATCATGCAGATCACCATCGTGCTCAGCATATTGACGCACAAAATGCGCTCCATGACGCCCTTTGTCGTCACGGACCGGATGAGCATGACCGCAATCAGCGCGCCGAGCATCAGAAGCACAATAATATACAACAGTTGATAGGCATCCTGTACCGACAAAACCGCTCCTCCTCTCCTACATCCGCATTCTGCCAAGAAGCTTCACGAACTTCGAATCCGCCATGCCCGTCGAAAAGTCATCGCACAGGCAGTGAACCACGAAGTGGTCTCCCTCCTGAAAAAGCGTGTAGGTCCCCGGGGTGAGTGTAATCGAGTTTGCGAGAAGGACATTCTGCTGGTTTGTGGGAAGACCCGAATGAAATTCCACGATGACGGGCTCCGGCTTCTTATCCTTATTTAATGCATAGCGGATGATGCCGACGGCGGACTTTATGATCTCTGCCGTAAGGACCGCCACGTAGCGGAGAATGAGGGGAAAATTGCGAAAGAATACGGCGTCCCTCTCGGGAGTGTAGCCGATCGCCTTGTAGGCCGCGAAGGTCACACCGGCGGCGATCGCGATGCCGAAGATGAGGATTTCCGCGGTCACGCGGCCGTTCAAAATGATCCACAGCAACAAAAAAAGCAGCGGCATGCTCGCTCCCTCCCATTTAAGTCAACTCCCGTATCGGACTTGATTTTATCACTATAAAAAAAATATGCAAGTGTGCTTTTCGTTCCCTTTACGAACGGAATCCGATTCGCTATAATGACACTGATATTGCGCAAAAACGGGCATATGAAAGAGGCGGAGGCAGTTCCTTACGCCCGGGTGAACTATATTTATAAGAAGGAGAGGATAAAGGTTATGGGTGAGAGAGTAAGATTTGAATGCGGCACGGCATCTGAGTATATCAGCGCGGATGAACTCATGGGAATCCGGGAGCAGGTCCTTTCTGCAAGGGAGACCCTTGTAAGCGGAAGCGGCCTCGGAAATGACTTCCTCGGCTGGATCAACCTCCCTGTGGATTACGACAAGGAGGAGTTCGCCCGCATTAAAAAGGCCGCTGCCAGGATCCGCGAGGACTCTGAGGTCTTCATCGCCATCGGAATCGGCGGCTCCTACCTCGGCGCGCAGGCCGCCAACACCTTCTTAAAGGGCGTCTTCTACAACAACCAGCCTAAGGAGGTCCGAAAAGGGCCGGAAGTCTATTTCTGCGGCAACTCCATCAGCTCCACCTACCTTCAGGAGCTCCTCGACCTCGTCGGGGACAGGGACTTCTCCATCAACGTCATTTCCAAATCGGGAACCACGACCGAGCCGGCCATCGCGTTCCGCGTCTTCAAGGAGAAGCTGATCGCCAAATACGGGAGGGAAGAAGCCGCAAAGCGCATATACGCCACCACCGACAAGGCCCGCGGAGCCTTAAAGACGCTCGCCGACGCCGAAGGATATGAGGAGTTCGTCGTCCCGGACAACGTGGGAGGAAGATTCTCCGTCCTCACAGCCGTCGGCCTTCTCCCCATCGCCGTCACAGGGGCGGACATCGACGAGCTCATGGAGGGCGCCGCCCAGATGCGCGAAATCGCTCTTTCCGCCGCTTTTGAGGATAATGATCCCCTTCTCTACGCGGCAGCCAGAAACATCCTTCTAAGGAAGGGCAAGGAAGTCGAGATCCTCGGCAACTACGAGCCGCGCCTCCACTACATCGGCGAGTGGTGGAAGCAGCTCCAGGGTGAGTCCGAGGGCAAGGACAAAAAGGGCATCTTCCCGGCAGCCGTGGACCTCACCACGGACCTGCACTCCATGGGACAGTATATTCAGGACGGCAGGCGCTTCCTCATGGAGACGATCATGAACGTCGAGTCCCAGACCTATGAGATCGTCATGAAGAAAGAAGCAAGCGATCTGGACGGCCTCAATTATCTGGACGGCAAGACCATGGACTTCGCCAACAAGTGCGCGATGAACGGAACCCTCCTCGCCCACAGCGACGGGGATGTCCCGAACCTTCGGATCAATATTCCCAGGATGGACGAGCGCTCCCTCGGACAGCTCTTCTACTTCTTCGAGTTTGAGTGCGGCGTCTCCGGCTACATGCTCGGAGTCAACCCCTTCAACCAGCCGGGCGTTGAGAGCTACAAGAAGAATATGTTCGCGCTCCTCGGAAAGCCGGGTTACGAGGCCCAGCACGACGAGCTGATGAAGCGGCTTTAAGGCCTGATGGATACAGTCGATATTGACCTTATTTTGGACGCGGAGCGAAAAGAGTGTGCTCCGCGTTCTTTATCTCTTACTTTAAGGAGTCCCATTATTTATGTATGAAATCATGACCTCGGATGAGGCGATCCGCCTGATCCGCGACGGGGACTGCATCGCAGTCAATTCCTTCGTCGGGATCGAGAACCCCGTTGAACTGCACGAAGCCATCTACCGCAGATACCAGAGAATGCAGTCCCCGAGGCATCTCACGTTTGTCTCGAGCGCCGGCTTCGGCGTCTGGGATGAGATGAGAAATGCCGAGGGCTATATCCGGGAGGGCGCGGTGGACCGATTGATCTGCGGGCACTTCGGAGCGATGCCAAGCACCAAGAAGCTGGTCCTTGAGGACAGGTTCGAGGCTTACAACCTTCCCCTCGGATGCATTTCCCACGCAATCCGCGCCCAGGCCGGAGGCCTTCCCGGGGCTCTCTCCAAGGTCGGGCTCGACATCTTCGTCGACCCCAGGCTCGAGGGACCCGGCATCAACCGGCTCTCCATCGACGACACATTCGTGAAGCACGTCGATGTCGACGGGGAGGAATTCCTGTACTACCGCGTCCCGAAGCTGACGGTCGCTCTCATCAAAGGCACCGCGGCGGACCGGAAAGGCAACATCACCTTCGACGACCAGTTCATGTCCGGCGACGCCCTGTCGATCTGCCAGGCGGTAAAGACCAACCGGGGCACGGTCATCGTGCAGGTGGACCGCCTCGTGGACACCCCCTCCCGCCCCAGAAATGCCGTCATCCCCGGCTGCCTCGTCGACGCCATCGTGGTCGTGGAGCCGGAGAAGCGCAATGACGCCTACACGGCGCTCACCGGCAGCTTTGAGATTCCCTACTCCGACTGGAGCATCTGGAACGAGAAGATCGACGCCGTCTCCACCATCCACTCAAGGAACAACGTGGTCGGAAACATCATCGGCAAGCGGGCTGCGCAGGAGCTTCGGGTCGACGACATCGTCAACATCGGAATCGGCCTCCCCGAGATGGTGTCCCGGCACGCGAGGAAGAGCGGCATGCTCGACAGCATCACGCTCACCGTCGAGTCCGGAGGAATCGGGGGGTTCCCGGTCGCCGGGGAGGCATTCGGCGCGATGATCGGAGCCGCCTCCGTCTACGACATGTCAAACCAGTTCGACCTCTACGACAGCGGAGGCCTTGACATCTGCTTCATGGGAGCC
>CADCPJ010000040.1 GCA_902803245.1 uncultured Lachnospiraceae bacterium
GCCCGCGCGAAGACGAATGCAAAGACAAATGCAAAAGCCATTATTATGGCAAATGCAAAAGCTGATGCAAGGACGAATGCAAAGGCCGATATAAAAGCTAGTGCAAAGTCGAATGCAAAGACTGAGTTAAAGATGAATGCGAAGACGACAGCAAGGGCCGATATCATGGCGAGTGCGACAGCTAAGGCCGGAGAAGGCTTTGACGGAAGAAGCGCCCTTCAGAGCTTCCTTGTGTTCTTAAGGCACGCGGTTGTGGATATTGCGGCTGTCCTCCTCATCTTCGTCCTCTTCGCCCGTTTCAACGAATACTATGAGGAGATCAACCCGATGCCGCGCATGAACTGCGAAGTTCCTCCGCTTGCGGAACTCACGAATGAGATCGCCTCGCATCCGGACACCCTCTATGTGATGGACTCTTCGGTGCTCAGCCGCCAGTTCTATTTCGGGACACCGGTGAACCTGGTTCAGAGGACGGACCGGTTCAAAAACATCGTGAGGTCGGGGAGCTGGGACAGCTATTCGCCCCGCTATTACGCCCAGGTCTCGCGGTATCTTGAGGATCCGGACAATCTGCTGACCGGGATCGTGGACTCGGACCGCGTGGTCTGGGTGAGCGGGAGCGGGGCCGAGGAGCTGCGGGCATTTTACAGGGAGCAGAAGGGCCGGAAAGCAAAGGCGGCGGAGCAGCCGTTCCCCGGAAGCGATGTGTCGGTGTGGCGGCTTTCCGTGAAAGGAAAATGAAGCGCGGCCGATGCGGTTGACGGGATATGTAAAAAAGGGTAACATAAAGCTGTGCGCACAGTGTTTTTGTGATGCGCAAAATTCTATGGAGACGGCAATGTCCTCCGGGACATAAGCAGCGGAGACGGCAATACCCTTGAGGACATAAGCAGTGGGGACGGCAAGGGCAAGGGCAATGGCAATGGGAGCGGGGGCAGGCGTATGCATATTCATGTGAAAAGAATGAGACATATCTTCCGGGCAATTGCTTCGGTTCTTTTTGTCTTCATTTTTACAATCGGGGCAGCGGCTGCGGAGGGGACAGCCTCAGGCGGCCCGGATCCCATCCGCACGAACAATCTCGAGGGGTGGCCAAAGGCAAGCGAGAAGCTCTCGGACTATGTCTGCGTGCTCGATACTTCGACAGACACGGTCCTCATCGACAAGAATATGGACGTTATGACTCCCCCGGCGTCTCTTACGAAGATCATGACGACGCTGGTGGCGCTCGAAAACGGGAATCCGGACGACCGGATCCGGATGACGGAGGCAGGGCTCGAATATGCGGCGTCCGGCAGCTCGAACCTCTATACCACGGAAGGGGAGTCATTTCTCCTGAAAGACATGCTGTACGGCGTGATGCTCGCTTCCGCCAACGACATGGCCACCCAGGTCGCGGAACACATCGGCGGCGGATCCGTGGACAACTTCGTCGCCATGATGAACGACAGAGCGGCGGAGCTGGGCTGCACGGGGACCCATTTCATCAATGCGTGCGGCATGCCGGCAGAGGGACAGGTCTCGACGGCGCATGACATGGCCGTCATTTCCGAGGAGGCTCTGAAAAATGAAGTCTTCCGCGAGATCGTGAGCACCATGAGTTACACGATTCCGGCGACGGAGATCTATGCCGCGCGAGAGATCACGAACCATCACCCGATGCTCTCAAACCCGGAGACGTATCCCCTCGAGGGCGTCATAGGCGGCAAGACCGGCTACACGGACGCGGCGGGCAACTGCCTCGCGACGTACTGCGAAAGGGACGGGCGGCTTATCATCTGCGTGACCATGCATGCGGACGGGATCGGCAATTGCCTCTACGACACAATGAAGTGCTATAAATACGCGTACGGAAAATGGGCGCTGAAAAAGGTGAAGACCCGCAGGGGCGAGGAGCTCGTCGGCGGGGGAGAGGTGCTCGTGCCGAAAAAGAAGAAGGTCAGGAACTGCGAAAAGACGGAGACCGTCACCGGCACGGACGACGGGCGGGAGCGCGTCGACACGGTCTATTACTGGTCGGGCGTCCCGGTCGGGACGAGCTCCGTGATCAGAACCGGGATGTCCTGAAGTGACCGGAAGGTGCTTTTTGCCGGCGGCTGGAATTGTCTGAATATTGAAAAAAGGTGACATTGGGGACTGTCCCCATTGTCACGTTTTGGGGAGGATGCTCTATGAACTGTCCCGTGACGGATACTCCGCTTCATGAGATCGAGTGGGAAGAGAAGAACGGGAACCGGATCTTCTTTAAGAGGGACGACCTCCAGCCGTTTTCTTTCGGCGGGAACAAGGTCCGGATCGCGTGGGAATTCCTCGCCGACATGCGGGCGAAGGGCTGCGATGCCATGATCATGTACGGGGACAGGCGGTCCAATCTGTGCAGGATCCTCTCCGCGATGTGCCGCATGGAGGGAGTGCCGTGCAGTATGATTGCAACCTCCGAGCACGGATCTGAGGAGGCCTCGTTCAACGAGAAGATCCTCTCGCTCTACGACGTTCCCGTGCGCTTTACGGAAAAGAACGCGATCGCGGAGGCCGTCGACGCGGAACTCCTTCGCTTTAAAGAGGAAGGGCGGAAGCCCTACTACATATTCGGGACCCGCCTGGGGACCGGAAACGAGGCCGCGGCGGCGAGAGGCTACGCGAAGGCTGCCGGCGAAATACTTGAGTATGAGGAAAGGGAGGGAATCCGGTTTGACCGGATCTTTGTCCCTTGCGGAACCGGAGGTACGGCTGGCGGTCTCTTTGCCGGTTTCCTTGAGAGGGGAATCCGGCGGGACGTCACCGCTGTGTCGATCTCTTCGAGACCGAAGGAGAGGGCGGAGTCGGCTCTGAAGGCTGCCGTGGAGGCGTA
>CADCPJ010000041.1 GCA_902803245.1 uncultured Lachnospiraceae bacterium
ACGGTGGAGAAGCTGGAAGCGGCGATTGCGCAGGTGAAAGAGGCGCAGAAGCAGTTTGCAGGCTATTCACAGGAACAGGTGGACGCGATCTTCCTTGCCGCGGCCACTGCGGCGGACCAGGCCAGGATCCCCCTCGCGAAGCTCGCGGTCGAAGAGACCGGGATGGGCATTGTGGAGGACAAGGTAATCAAGAACCACTATGCCGCCGAGTACATCTACAACGCCTACAGGAATACGAAGACCTGCGGAGTGATCGCGGAGGACAAGGCCTTCGGGACAAAGACAATCGCTGAGCCCATCGGCGTGATCGGCGCGGTCATCCCGACCACGAACCCGACATCGACGGCGATATTCAAGTCCCTGATCTCGTTAAAGACGAGAAACGGCATCATCATAAGCCCTCACCCCAGAGCAAAACAGTCCACGATTGCAGCCGCGAAGGTTGTGCTCGATGCCGCGGTGAAGGCGGGTGCCCCGGAGGGCATCATTTCCTGGATCGATGTTCCGAGTCTCGATATGACGAACCTTCTCATGAAGGAGGCGGACATCATCCTCGCGACCGGCGGACCGGGCATGGTCAAGGCGGCTTACTCGTCGGGAAAACCGGCGCTCGGCGTCGGCGCGGGAAATGTGCCTGCAGTCATCGACGAGTCAGCGGATATCATCCTCGCGGTGAATTCCATCATTCACTCCAAGACATTTGACAACGGCATGATCTGTGCTTCCGAGCAGTCCGTCATCGTGCCCGCTCCGATCTATGACGCCGTGAAGGCGGAGTTTGCGCTGAGGGGGTGCTATTTCTTAAATCCGGAGGAGAAGGACAAGGTCCGCCACACGATTATCATCAACGGCGCGCTGAACGCGAAGATCGTCGGCCAGAGCGCCCACACGATCGCGGCTCTTGCCGGCGTAGAAGTGCCTGAGTCCGCGAAGATCCTGATCGGCGAGGTGGAGAGCGTCGAGCTGTCCGAGGAATTCGCCCACGAGAAGCTCTCCCCGGTTCTCGCGATGTACCGCGCGAAGGACATCGACGACGCATTTGACAAGGCCGAGAGGCTCGTGGAGGACGGAGGCTTCGGCCACACGGCATCCATTTACCTGAACGAACTGACAGCGGGCGAAACTCTGGACCGCTTTGCGGCCCGCATGAAGACCTGCCGCATCGTCGTCAACACGCCTTCCTCCCACGGTGGAATCGGCGACCTCTACAACTTCAAGCTCATGCCGTCCCTCACGCTCGGATGCGGAAGCTGGGGCGGGAACTCCGTCTCGGAAAATGTCGGCGTGAAGCATCTCCTCAACCTGAAGACCGTAGCGATAAGGAGGGAAAACATGCTCTGGTTCCGCGCTCCCGAGAAGGTATACATCAAGAAGGGCTGCCTGCCGGTGGCTCTCGACGAGCTGACCCATGTCATGGACAAGAAGCGCGCCTTCCTTGTGACGGACAGCTTCCTTTATGAAAACGGATACACGAAGCCGATCACCGACAAGCTCGAGGAGCTGGGACTTGCCTACACCTGCTTCTCGGATGTCGCTCCCGATCCGACGCTCGCTTGCGCCAAGGCCGGAGCGGAGATCATGAAGTCCTTCAAGCCCGATGTCATCATCGCCCTCGGCGGCGGGTCCGCCATGGATGCGGCGAAGATTATGTGGGTGCTCTACGAGCATCCGGAGGTCGACTTCATGGATATGGCCATGAGATTCATGGACATCCGGAAGAGGATCTACACCTTCCCGAAGATGGGAGAGAAGGCTTACTTCATCGCCGTCCCGACTTCCGCGGGAACGGGCAGCGAGGTCACGCCATTTGCCGTCATCACGGACGAGAAGAGCGGAGTGAAGTATCCTCTCGCGGACTATGAGCTCCTCCCGAATATGGCGATCATCGACACGGATTTCCACATGTCCGCTCCGAAGGGGCTCACGGCTGCTTCCGGAATCGACGCTGTGACCCACGCCCTCGAGGCCTACGCATCCGTGATGGCGACGGACTACACGGACGGACTGGCCCTCAAGGCCCTGAAGACCATTTTCGAATATCTGCCCCGCGCATATGAGAACGGACAGAGCGATATCGAGGCGAGAGAGAAGATGGCCAACGCGGCGACGATGGCCGGCATGGCATTTGCCAACGCATTCCTCGGCGTGTGCCACTCCATGGCACATAAGCTCGGCGCGTTCCACCACCTGGCTCACGGCCTGGCCAACGCGCTCATGATCGACGAGGTCCTTCGCTTCAATGCTGCGGAAGTGCCCACGAAGATGGGAACCTTCCCGCAGTACGACCATCCGCACACCCTTGCCCGCTATGCGGAAGTCGCCGACTACCTCGGCTGCAAGGGAAAGGACGACACCGAAAAGCTGGAATCCCTGATCAAGAAGATTGATGAGCTGAAAGAGAAGATCGGGATCAAGTCCTCGATCCGGGAATACGTGCCGGATGAGAAGGATTTCCTTGACCGCCTCGACGCCATGGTGGAGCAGGCATTTGACGACCAGTGCACCGGTGCAAATCCGCGCTACCCGCTGATGTCTGAGATCAGGCAGATGTACCTGAATGCTTATTACGGGAAACACGAGAAAGTATAAGGGGGGACCGGAAGATGAAGCTGGATCATTTGATTGCAGAGCGAGCAAACAAAAAAATATACCGCGACGGCGATTTGTGCATCAAGGTGTTTGACAAGTCCTACTTAAAGGAGATCGTCCTCAACGAGGCCCTGAACCTGGCGAGGATCGAGCAGACCGGCATCCTCGTGCCGAAGCTTCACGAAGTGACTACCGTGGACGGATGCTGGGCGATCGTCAGCGACTATATCGAGGGACAGACCCTCGACGAGCTCATGAAAAAGGAACCCGACAAGAAGTCACAGTATCTTGAGCGCCTCGTGGACGTGCAGCTTGATGTGCAGGCCCACTCAAGCCCGATGCTCGTGCAGTTAAAAGACAAGATGCACGCGAAGATCAGCGCGACCGCCCTCGACGCGACCACACGCTACGAGCTGCACACTCGCCTTGAGTCCATGCCGACTCACAAGAAGATCTGCCACGGCGACTTCAATCCGTCGAATGTCATCATCACCCCGAATGACGAGGCCTATATCATCGACTGGAACCACGTGACGCAGGGCAATGCCTCCGCCGATGCAGCCCGCACCTACCTGATCTTCTGCTTAAACGGCGACATCGCCGGAGCGAAGCAGTACCTCGATCTCTTCTGCAGGAAGAGCGACACGGCGAGGCAGTACGTCCAGCAGTGGATGCCTATCGTCGCCGCATCCCAGTCCGTAAAGGGCAACGAGAAGGAGCGCGAGTTCCTGCTCAGCTGGGTCAACGTAGTAGACTACTCATAACCGGAAATGCAAAAAAGGTGACATTGGGGACAGTCCCCAATGTCACCTTTTTTACGAAAATGTTACAGCTGAAGCTTTGAGAGGTGACGATGGGGACTGTCCCGCCCGTCACCTGCAGCCGGCAGCAATTTCGCGGTCGTCACCTGCTATCTGCAGCAGCTTCGCGCCCGTCACCTGCAGCCGGCAGCAATTTCGCGCCCGTCACCTGCAGCCGGCAGCAATTTCGCGCCCGTCACCT
>CADCPJ010000042.1 GCA_902803245.1 uncultured Lachnospiraceae bacterium
ACCGTTCATGAGATGGCGCGCGACGAGGCGAGACACGGCAAGGCATTCAAGGGCCTTCTCGAGAGGTACTTCAAGTAATTATAAGTACAAGTGATCGACCCAAGTACAGGTGATCGACCCAAGTATAAGTGATCGATCCAAGTATAAGCGATCGACCCAAGTATAAGCGATCGACCCCACAGCGGGACCGGGGCAGGGACGCAGCTTTTGACGGCAGCGGTCCCTGCTTTTTTTACGGTTCGTCTCTGAGTGCCCGCTATGACGAGTGCGAAGCATCCTTTAGTGCCGGGGGCGCTGAACAGCTATCGCCATTTTCACAACAAAATGTGGGAAAATGATATTGGAATATCGAAAAATGTGTACATTTCCGCCATATATTTACTGCGGTTAGTGTTGACTATTCGACCATTTCACGAGAGGATTATAGTAGTTTCAAAAAATATGTCATGGATTGTTTCGGGTGCTTTTATACCCGCCCGGGACCTTCCAAAGAAAGGGCGAAAGGTATGGCGAAGTTAAGTGATCAATCCGTCCGGACCATTGTGGAAATCTGTGGTCGGTACAAGGACGAAAAAACACCGCTCATGATGATTCTGAGTGACATTCAGAATGAATATGGGTACATCCCTCTCGAAGTTCAGGAGGTTGTCTCCAAGGAGACAGGAATCTCCGTGGCTGAAATCTACGGCGTGGTGACCTTCTATTCCTTCTTCTCTCTCCAGCCGAAGGGCAAGTACGTCATCGGCTGCTGCCTCGGCACCGCGTGCTACGTCAAGGGTGCCCAGCAGGTCATCGACAAGTTCTCCGAAATCTTAAACATCAAGCCGGGTGAAACCACTCAGGACGGGATGTTCACACTCGACGCTCTCCGCTGCATCGGAGCATGCGGCATCGCTCCGGCGGTCAGCATCAGCGGCACCGTCTACCCGAAGGTCAGCGTCGACCAGGTTCCGAAGATCATCGAAGAATACAGGGCAAAGGAGGGTGAAGTTGCATGATTAATTCAGTGGAATCCTTAAATGAAAAAACTGCGGCATGTACAAAATGCCTGGACGACAAGCTGAAGGGCGCAGACGGAAAGCGCCACATCGTGCTCTGCGGCGGCACCGGCTGCCTCTCCTCTCACTCCGACGAGATCATGAAGAAGTTTGAGGAAGTTCTCGAAGCGCGCGGCGTATCCGACAAGGCCACAGTGAACCTCGTGGGATGCTTTGGCTTCTGCTCGCAGGGACCATTTGTCAAGATCTATCCGGAAGACACTCTCTACCGCCTGGTGAAGATTGAAGACGTCGAGGAGATCGTGGAATCCGACATCATCGGCGGCAAGGTCGTCGAGAGACTCCTCTATGTCGAGCCCTCCACCGGCGTGAAGGTCGCCAAGCAGGACGACATCAACTTCTACAAGAAGCAGCGCAGAGTTGCGCTCTACGGCTGCGGCGTCATCAATCCCGAGGACATCAACGAAGCTCTCGGCATGGGCGCTTTCCAGGGTCTCAAGCGCGCCCTCTCCATGAGCCAGCAGGAAGTCGTGGACGAGGTCCTCGCCTCGGGACTGCGCGGGCGCGGCGGCGGCGGCTTCCCGTCGGGCCGCAAGTGGCAGTTCGCACTCAACCAGAACAACGATGAGAAGTACGTGGTCTGCAACGGCGACGAGGGCGACCCCGGCGCATTCATGGACCGCTCCATCCTGGAGGGCAATCCTCTGGCAGTCATCGAAGGCATGGTCATCGCAGGATACGCGATCGGCGCGAGCAACGGATATTTCTATGTCCGCGCGGAGTACCCGATCGCCGTCAGACGTCTCCGCATTGCCATCAGGCAGGCTGAGGAGATGGGCCTTCTCGGAGACAACATTTTCGGGAGCGGCTTCAGCTTCCGCTGCCATATCCGTCTCGGAGCGGGCGCATTTGTCTGCGGCGAGGAGACAGCCCTCCTCAACTCCATTGAGGGCAAGCGTGGCATGCCCCGTCCGCGTCCGCCTTTCCCGGCAGTGAGCGGTCTGTGGGGCAAGCCCACCATCGTCAACAACGTCGAGACTCTCGCATGCGTGCCTTATATCTTAAGAAATGGCGCGGCTGAGTTCGCGAAGGTCGGCACCGAGAAGTCCAAGGGCACCAAGGTGTTCGCTCTCGGCGGCAAGGTCAACAACGTCGGACTCGTCGAAGTCCCGATGGGCACCACCCTCCGCGAGCTGATCTATGACATCGGCGGCGGCATCCCGAACGGCAAGAAATTCAAGGCCATCCAGACCGGCGGACCTTCCGGCGGCTGCCTCACGGAGGAATATCTGGACGAGCCGATCGACTTCGACAACCTCGTAGCCAAGGGCTCCATGATGGGATCCGGCGGCGCGATCGTCATGGACGAGGACAACTGCATGGTCGACGTCGCGAAGTTCTACATGGACTTCATCTGCGACGAGTCCTGCGGAAAGTGCACGCCCTGCCGTATCGGCACGAAGAGAATTCATGAGATCCTGACCCGCATCACGGATGGCAAGGGAACCATGCAGGATCTTGAGGAACTGGAAGAGCTGGCGGAGACCATCAAGACGAACTCTCTGTGCGCTCTCGGCCAGACTGCGGCGAACCCCGTCGTCTCCACGCTGTCCCATTTCAGGGATGAGTATCTGGCACACATCATCGACAAGAAGTGCCCGGCTCATGTCTGCAAACACCTGATGGAGTATCGCATCGATCAGGAGAAATGTATCGGCTGCGGAATGTGCGCGAAGGGCTGCCCGGCCAGCTGCATCACCCGCACGGACTACATCGCGCCCGGCCACAAGCTCGCTTCCATGGCCATCGATGCTTCTGCCTGCGTGAAGTGCGGCGCCTGCATGTCGACCTGTAAGTTCCACGCAATCGAGAAACGATAAATAGGAGGAAACAAATCATGTCAAAGGTTAATATCAAGATAGAAGGTGTTTCCTATCAGGTGGAAGAGGGCCTCACCGTCCTCGAAGCCGCGAAGGCCTGCGGATATGAGATTCCTTCTCTTTGCACATACAATCACGGCGAGTGCAACCAGGGCTCCTGCCGCGTATGCCTCGTAGAGGCGACCGGCGCGAGAGGCCTTGTCGCGAGCTGTGTCTATCCTGTAAATGAGGGCATGGAGATCCGCATCTCCACCCCGAAGGCCGTCGAGGCCAGAAGAAGGAGCGTCGAGCTTCTCCTCAGCAACCACAACCAGAACTGCCAGCAGTGCGACAAGAACGGCCATTGCGAGCTTCTCCATGTGGCGCAGATCACCGGCGCGAGAGAAGGCAAGTACCAGGGCATCCACTCCGAGACATACCTCGATGAGCTGGCTCCGGGTCTCGTCCGCGACACATCCAAGTGCATCCTCTGCGGCCGCTGCATCGCGAGATGCTCCAACGCACACGGACTTGGGATTCTTGGCTTCGAGAACCGCGGCTTCCGGACTTATGTCTCCCCGGCCGAGAACAGAAGCTTTGCCGACTCGCCCTGCATCCAGTGCGGCCAGTGCGTCAACGTCTGCCCGACCGGCGCTCTCATGGAGCACTCCGAGATCGACAAGGTCGACGCGGCTGTGAAAGCAGGCAAGCACGTCGTCATCCAGGCAGCTCCGGCTGTCCGCGCGGCACTCGGCGAGGAGTTCGGCTATCCGGTCGGCACCCCGGTCACGGGCAAAATGATTGCCGCCATGAGAAGACTCGGCTTCGAGCGCGTCTATGACGTCAACTTCGGCGCTGACCTCACGATTATGGAGGAAGGCACGGAGCTTCTCGGCAGACTGCAGAGCGGCGGAACCCTTCCGATGATCACATCCTGCTCACCGGGCTGGGTCAACTACGCGGAGTACAACTACGGCGATCTGCTTCCGCACCTGAGCTCCTGCAAGTCCCCGCATGAGATGCAGGGCGCAGTCATCAAGAGCGTGTGGGCGGAGTCCATGGGCTATGCTCCGGAAGACGTCTTCGTCGTCTCCGTCATGCCCTGCGTCGCCAAGAAATTCGAGAAGCAGAGAGACCAGCTGAAGGTGAACGGCATCGCCGATGTGGACGCCGTCATCACAACCAGAGAGCTGGCCAGAATGATCAAGAGAAGCGGTATCCTCTTCAACCGTCTCCCGGATGAGGACTGGGATTCCGATATCATGGGCGAGTACTCCGGCGCAGGCGTCATCTTCGGCGTCACGGGCGGTGTTATGGAAGCTGCCCTCCGCACGGTCTACTTCAAGCTCACCGGCCAGGAATACGGCCCGATCGAGTTCAAGGAAGTCCGCGGCCATGACGCAGGCATCCGCGAAGCCACGATCGACATCAACGGCACGAAGGTCAGCGTCGCCATCGCTTCCGGCATGAAGTCCGCGCGCGTCCTTCTTGATGAGATCCGCGAAGGCAAGTCCAAGTATCAGTTTATCGAGATCATGGGCTGCCCGGGCGGCTGCATCAACGGCGGCGGCCAGCCGTACATCAAGCCGGTCCTCATGCCGAACGAGCCGGACGACATCATCGACACCTACAAGGAGAAGAGAGCTGAGGCTCTGTACTCCGAGGACGAGCGCCAGACGATCCGCCAGTCACACAACAATCCGGATATCATGGCCCTCTACGAGAAGTATCTGGGCGAGCCGAACTCCCACAAGGCGCACGAACTGCTGCACACATCCTATGCGGCGAGAGTCGGCTTCAACGAGGTCGCGAAATAATAAAATGACGAGGGCGTTCCGCGCCTCAAGTCGCCATATGGAAAAACCAGGAAGCGGATGAGAGATCATCCGCTTCTGATATAGCAGGACAAATTGAGGAGAACAAGTGTGACAATGGGCGCCCTATGCAGAAGTGACGTTGGGGACAGTCCCCATTGTCATGCCATTGTCATAAATGTAACGTGACTATGGGGACTGTCCCCAATGTCACAATGAGGGAGTGAACACATGAGAAAGACGAAAATCATCTGCACGATCGGTCCCGCCAGCGAGAGCGAGGATATGCTGAAGCAGCTCATACTGGCCGGCATGAACGTAGCCCGATTCAATTTTTCCCACGGCACGCACAAGGAACACGAGGAGAAGTTCAAGAGGCTGCGAAAGGTCCGGATCGAGATGAA
>CADCPJ010000043.1 GCA_902803245.1 uncultured Lachnospiraceae bacterium
CCTCCCTCGAGCGCGAGACGGGGATCGAACCCGCGACCCCCACCTTGGCAAGGTGGTGCTCCACCGCTGAGCCACTCGCGCAGATGTTCTTGTGTTCTCAAGAACAAAATGGATTATACACATAATCCAAAGGGTATGTCAACCCTGTTTTTGCATTTTTTAAAATACAGTGACCGTTCAGTGCACCCGGAACCCGGAATGCTCCGCGTCCCTCATCCGGGATCCTGCGTCCGGACAATCGCGCTCAGAACATACTGGCTGCTCTTGAAGTTTTTCTGGCTGATGTTCTCGAGCCGGATCAGGTCCACATCGAGCCAGAGCTCCTCGGACGCGACGGCGATATGGGAGAACATCGCGCCGAAGCTGAGCTCCTCGTACTTCCCGGGGCGGTCCACCCCTCCCCTTCTCGAGAAGATGTGGATGCGGCTGCCGACCACCACGAATCTCCACGGCTGACGGTTGGAAGCAGAGGGCGCCAGCCGCGCTGCCTCAAGAACCTGTGTCATCCACCTCGTCGGCCGGTCCTTGAACACGCACAGTTCCTCCATGCGGAGCCGCTTTGCCTCCGTGTGGTTCCGTATGGGCCTGCCAAGCGGCTTGCCGAACGCCATCGAGATCACGGCCGTCTTGCCGTTACGGGTCTTCGGCGCGCCTGTTATGCCCGTCCCGCCAAGGAAGCAGCTCCCGACCCCGAGCGTCAGCAAAAAGAGGCTGATCTGCTCGAGGAGATAGCCGGCATTTGTCTCCGCGTGGTCGCGTTTCTCGGAATAGAACGTGAGATAGTAGGGCGCCGCAACCCCGAAGAGTCCTTGAAGCCCCCTCTTTCCCGCAATATTCTCCGTGATCCCGATCTCCGTCCCGATGCCCGGGTAGAGAGGTGTCAGTCCGGAATAGAAGGAGACCGTCTTCTCGAGCACCCTGTCAGGGAGAGCCTCCATCCGGAATTTCCGAATCGAACTCCTTAAGAAAATCGCTTCATATACCGTCATGTACATGCCTCATCAAATCATGCCGGATAAAAAATAAACAGTTCTATGTTAGCCCGAATTCCCGGGAATGTCAAATGACGGCAGGACGATCCGTATTCGCGTTCCGAGTCCCGTGCGGGTCAGAATCTCAAAATGTCCGCCGTGCTTGTCCACGATCCACTTGGCGATGGAGAGCCCGAGGCCGGTTCCCTGGTAGGACCTCACCTCGTCCGACCGGTAGAACCTCTCGAACATGTGCTCCGCGTCCGCTTCCGCCATGCCGATGCCCGTATCCTGCACCTCGAGATACACGGTATCATCCCCTTCCCGCCCGCATCCCAGGTAGATCTCGTCCCCTTCCTTCGTGTACTTTGCGGCGTTGTCGATGAGGATCCTCACGGCCTGCTTGATCAGCCCCTCATCCACGAACCCCCTTTGTTCCTCCCCGGAGGGCCGGAAGCGGTAGGGGTGGGTCTCGTCGATCATGAAGGATTCCTCGTACACTTCCCGCATCATTTCCGTGAGATTCGTGTCCACTCTCTTAAGGACCGTCTTGCCGCTGTCGCCGCGCGCGAGGAAGAGGAGCTGCTCCACCAGGTGGTTCATGTGCTCCGACTCGTTGCTGATCGCCAGGATGGACTCGTCGAGGATCTTCCCGTCCTCCTTGCCCCACCTGCGGAGCATATTCGCGTAGCCCTGGATCACGGCGATCGGCGTGCGGAGCTCGTGGGAGGCGTCATTTACGAACCGCGCCTGCTGGCGGTAGGTCTCGCGCATCCTCTTAAGCAGGTTGTTGATCGCGGCCTCCACGCCCGCCAGGTCCTTGTCCCCGAAGGACAGCTTCCTCTCCTCGGTGCTGTCCGGGTCGATCCCGTCGATCGTGACCTCGAGCATCTGGTACTTGTCCTCCGTAAATGCGAACCGGCTGAGCTCGTCCGCCCTGAGGGCGATCTCGTAGATCGGGTTGAGGATCTTGCGGATCTTCCTGTCCTCCCTGGCATACCCGAATAAAATGAGGAGAAGCTCAGCTCCGAAGAGGACGGCGGCAAGGATCCCGGCAGTCCTCAAAAAGGGGATCATATCCACATGAATGAGCACCTTTCCCGACGCGTCCGCGACCTCATAGAAGAGCCCGAAGACGCCTTTTTCCAAGGTGAGGCCCCGGCTGTACGAATAGATATACTCCCCGAAGCGCATCCTCTCAAGGCCCGCTATATAGGCAAATGCCGCCGCTCCAACCATCAGGATGTCCAGGAAGAAAAAGAGGCCGATCCGCTTTCTGATCATCTGAAAATGGACCTGCCTCGCTATGGATGTCATTTTCTTCTGCTCCACGGCGCTTCCCGCCGCGGGCTCTCTTAATTCTTTCTTTCCCATATCCGTTTTTACGCGCACCGCAAAATGAGCGCCTGCAAAGGCTGTAAGGATTGCAGCAGCTGTAAGGACTGCAAGGAGATTGTTCCCTCACAGGCTCTCACAGGCTGTGTCCGGAAGCATCTGATTTAATCACATAGCCGACTCCCCTTACGGTGTGAATCATTTTCACGCCGAAGACATCGTCGATCTTTGACCGGAGATAGCGGATATAGACGTCGATCACGTTGGTTTCCCCGACGTATTCGTAGCCGCACACGCGCTCGAGGAGAGTGTCCCGCGAAAGGACGATGTCCATGTTCTCAAGGAGGGTTTTCAGCATGAGGAACTCGCGGTTTGTGAGCGTGATCTCCTGGCCGTCGTAAGTCACGAGATGCCTGGGAACGTCCATGAGGAGCCTCTCCCAGGCCAGCGTTCCCTCCCTCTTCCCGCTTCCTTCTTCCACGCCTTCCGGGCGGGATGCGGGATGAAGCTTCAGGGCCACGCGGATCCGGGCGAGGAGCTCCTCGATCGCAAAGGGCTTCGTGATGTAGTCCACCGCCCCCGCATCGAGCCCCGAGACCTTGTCCATCACGGCGTCCCTTGCCGTGAGCAGGATGACCGGTGTCGGGCGCTCGTTCATGAGCCTTCTCAGCACTTCCAGGCCATTCAGGCCCGGAAGCATAATGTCGAGAAGGATCAGGTCGTAAGCGTTCTTCACCGCCTCCTCGAGGGCTGCCCTGCCATTTCCCGAAGTGCTGACGCTGTAGCCCTCGTGAAGGAGCTCAAGCTCTACGAAGCGGGCCAGCTTCTCCTCGTCCTCTACGATCAGTATCTTTTTTCCCATCGCGTTCATTCCTTCCTGCCGCCGTTTTCAAAGCCTTCCTTGAAGCTGTCCGCCATATTCCCGGCGGTATTCATGAAATCGTTGGCGCCTTTTAGCTCGTCCCTTCCCTCAAAGGAGTATCTCACTCCGAAGAACAGCGCCACAATCATGACGGGGATCACGATCTTCCATCCCCACAGAAGGACGATCACGAAGACGATGAGAGGGATCTGGAACATTCTCTCATTGTGCCTGTCCACGCAGAAGGAATTGTCGAGGCAGACCCGTATGAAGCGGCGGATCACCTCCCTGAAGGACTTCCCGGGATGTTCGCTCTCCGTCCGGCGCTCCTCCACCTTCTCCTGTACCTTCACGTATCCTTCCTGCTCGTCCGTGCTGGTCGTGAAGCTGCCCTTTGCCGGTCCTTTTGTTTTTCCGGCCCTCTCGAGGGCGACCATCGCGTCCAGCATATCCCAGCCGTTCGCTTCCAGCGCCGCCCTGGCCTCCTCGTAGGAGACATCGGCCCGCTCCCTTAACTTTTCAACCTTCTCAAGCTGATCCATGTGATTCCTGTCTTCCATGATCTTTCCTCCTTCGCCTTATGCCCTGCGCCATCTATGGTCCGGATCCCGGAAACCCGGGAGGTCTTTGATCGCTGTCGCCTTAATGATCTCTGACCTTAAGTCCCCGGGGATCTTGTTTACAGTCCAAACTATACAGGCCGAGGCTTAAATGCGCTTTCAGGAAAGATTAAAATCGGATTAATGTTCCTTAAAAATGATTTTCATCTATTATATCACTTTTCCATTCCCTTGAAAAATCCGTATCCTGCGCCTCCCGCCGCAAAAATCTCTTGAAGATGAGGCAGGATGAAGTATAATGGAATGACACCTTTTTTAAGCGGACTGCCACAGATCGCTGCATTTATATCGTTCTTAAGGAGGTATTCTTTTTATGAGTGGAGGTTTTGAACCCACCGGAAGTGAAAAGAAAGGCATTCGGGATGTCTATATGGAGAAGAGGCTCTTCGATGACGACACCACGATCATCAGCGCGAGGGCCTACAATCTCATCATCGGCGTCATGATCGCTCTCGGTTTCGCCATTGACTTCTTCATGGCTTATGAGCTTTCGAACCTCATCCTGCGGATCCCGCTCCCCGCGGTGATCATCGCCTATCTCATCATGAGCCTCGGCGGAACCTTCGTGGTTCACAAGTCCACGAGCGCATTCGTGAGCGGCGTCGGCTTCATCGTCATGGCGATCGGCATGGGACTACTGCTCACCTTCTTCTTAAATGAGTACAATCTCTCCGCCGTCTACCTCTCCTTCGGCATCACGGCGGCGATCACGATCATCATGATGATCCTCGGGACAATCATGCCGAACCTGTTTCTCAGCATAGGGAAGTCGCTTGGCATCGCGCTCCTCATCGCGATCATCGTCGAGATCGTCTGCTCCTTCTTCTTCCGGGGCGCGCTTGAAGTCGTCGACTTCGTGATCATCCCCATCTTCTGCGGCTACATCGGCTATGACTGGGCGAGGGCGCAGAAATACCCGAAAACTGCAAACAACGCGATCGACGCGGCGGCGGATCTCTACATAGACATCGTCAATGTCCTCATCCGCATCCTCGAGATCGTCGGCGATTCAAAGAGTTGAAGCTATGGGCAGATTATTTGATTTTCTGATTATCGGTATCCTTGTATTCGCTATACTGATGCTCCTTACCGGAAATGACGACAAGCTGATGGGTCTCTTCTCCGGGAAGAACCAGAGCGTCTACGATCACTATGAGAAGGAGCCCTTCAACCGGGCGACGCTCATTTTCTGCGTCATCATGCTGGCAAATGAGATCATGCTGCTCCTTGTCGGCCCGACGATTCCGGCTCTCTCTTTAGTCTCGGTCGGCATCACGATCGCCGCATTCGGGGGATTCATCGTCTATATCCGCAAGTACAGGAAATAAAAAAATATACACATTTATTCAATCGGAGGCAACACTATGGCAAAAAAAGACATTGACTGGGGCAGTCTGGGATTCGGTTATGTCCAGACGGACAAGAGCTACGTATCCATCTATAAAAACGGCAGCTGGGACAAAGGCGTCCTCACTTCCGACCACACCATCACGATGTCCGAGTGCGCCGGCGTACTGCAGTACGCTCAGACCGTCTTTGAGGGGCTGAAGGCCTACACCACCGAGCAGGGCAGGATCGTCGCTTTCCGCCCCGATTTAAATGCCTCACGCATGGCGGACTCCGCGAAGAGGCTCGAGATGCCGGTCTTCCCAGAAGACCGCTTCGTCGAGGCAGTAAAAGAAGTCGTCCTCGCAAATGAGGACTGGGTTCCCCCATACGGCTCCGGCGCGACGCTCTACATCCGCCCGTATATGTTCGGGTTCAACCCGGTCATCGGCGTGAAGCCGGCGGACGAGTATGAGTTCCGCATTCTCACGACTCCGGTCGGCCCCTACTTCAAGGGAGGCGCGAAGCCCCTCACGATCAAGATCGCTGATTTCGACCGCGCCGCGCCCCGCGGAACCGGCCACATCAAGGCGGGGCTCAACTACGCGATGAGCCTCCACGCCATCGTCCAGGCGCACGCCCAGGGCTTCGATGAGAATCTGTACCCCGATTCCGCGACCCGCACGAAGGTCGAGGAGACCGGCGGGGCAAATATCATCTTCATCAAGGGCAACAAGTTCATCACCGTGAGCTCCCCGACAATCCTCCCCTCCATCACGAGGCGCTCACTTGAGTATGTCGCGGAGCACTACCTCGGCATGGAAGTCGAGGAGCGCGAGATTCCGATCGCGGAGCTCCCCGAATTCGAGGAGGCCGGGCTCTGCGGCACGGCGGCAGTCATCTCA
>CADCPJ010000044.1 GCA_902803245.1 uncultured Lachnospiraceae bacterium
CCCGATGCGGGAAGTCCCTTCTTCCCGATCAGCTCCTCTTTTGTCGGCACGTTCCTGCCAAGGCACATGGCGGCGATCCCGTCGTAGGACCAGTCCGATTTCAGCGGATCCAGGAGGTACGCGGCGATCACGGGGTCAAAGATTCTCCCTCTGTCAGGGGACGGCACGGCGCGGAGGAGCTGTTTGGCCCCGCAGACCGAGACATTAGTTCCGCTGTCCAGGAGCTCCTTCATTTTTCCAAGGAGATAGGCGTCGTCAAGCGGCATTTCCCGGCCGCTTTCCTCTCCCGGATCACCATTTTTCAAAATGACTCTCGTGATCCCCTCCGGTCCCGCAATTCCGACTGCAAGGATGTATCCCTTCACGGCAAGAAACGAAAGTCCGACCCTGTCCGAAGATGCCGCCTTCAAAAAGGCTTCATCGGCGCCGGACCTCGATGTGATGAGCTCTGTGTCCGTCTTCTCATCCCGGGCGCAGGTTTCCTCTTGAAAGCGGCCAAGAAAGCTCTTCATCCCAAGCCGCTTAAATATCTCATAGGACTTTTCGTTGTAGAGCCCGCCCACCGCAAAGCTCTCTTCGTCAAATGCAACCGGCGCGTCCCTTCGGATCGTCACAAGCTTTTGCGCAAGAAGGAGGTCGTCGTAGTGGTCCCGCATCGCCTCCATCGCCTTTTTGGGCTTTATCTCCTCCAGATGGGCATAGGCGTTCGCGATGGAGCCGTAGGTCTCCATGATTTTCTGAGCGGTCTTCGGGCCGACGCCCGGGAGGCCGGGGATATTGTCGGAGCTGTCGCCCATGAGGGCCTTCAGCTCTATGAAGCCCTCAGGCGTCACGCCGTATTCCTCCTTCACGCGCGCGGGATCGTATCTGTAGTACGTCGTCTGACCTCCTCGGGTCTTCGGAATGACAATCTGAGTCTTTGTGCTCGCGATCTGCAGCAGGTCGCGGTCGCCTGACACGAGGGTCACATCGTAACCCTTCTCCTCTCCTGAAGCGGCGAGGGTGCCGAGAATGTCGTCCGCCTCAAAGCCTTCCGCCGTAATTACCGGGATCTCCATATCGCGGAGAAGTTCCATCATGACGGGGACCTGCTCGCGGAATTCGTCGGGCGCGGCTCCCCTCGTTCCCTTGTACGCGGGGTAGAGCTCATGCCGGAAAGTCGGCGCGGGCAGATCGAAGGCCACAGCCATCGCATCCGGCTTCTCTTCCTCCATGACCTTGTCCATGATATTTAAGAAACCGAATATCGCGTTTGTGTGCAGCCCGTCCGGGGCCGTCATCGTGAGGGGCACGCCGTAAAAGGCGCGGAAGAGAATGCTGTGTCCGTCCAGCAGTAACAGTCGTTTGCTCATAGCTGCCGCTCTCCGTTTCTGATTGTGGCAATGGGGGATGTCTCCATTGTCAAGTCTTTTTTTTCAAAATATGTGACAATGGGGACTGTCCCCATTGTCACGTTTTGCCTTTAGTGAAGGCGGCTCACCAGATGCGCCGCGTCCTCAAAGAGGTCCGGCAGGAACAGTCGGATGAGAATCCCGGCGATGAGGACCGCCATGAGAATGATTGCAGTCCACATCAGAACGCTTAAGACCTGCCTTCGCTGCATTCTCCGCTCGCTCCTTATGATCTGCTCCTCCAGAAGGCCCTGAATGTCGAAGTTGTCCATCTTGTCGTCGTCCAGATACTTCAGGGCGTACTCGACGATGAAGCTGGTCTCAAGCTCATGCCGGCACGTCTCGCATTCGCGGATGTGCGCGATGAATTCCGCGCACGCTCTCGCTTTCAGCTCATCGTCCAGGTAAGGCTGTATTAACTTTTGGGCTTTTGCGCACTCGATCTTTGCCCCCATAGGCAGGTATCCTCATATGTTGTCCCGATCACTGCATAATTAAGGCGCCGTCCGCGCCGGCAAGGCGGAGATTTCCCTACTTCCTGAGGTAGGCCGAGGAGTTGGGGAACTCGAAGTACAGATCGGGATATGGTTCATTTTTCAGTGTAAAATGCCACCACTCGCAGTCCATGGGCTCAAATCCGTATTTCAGCATCACTCTCCGGAGGGTCATCCGGTTCTCATACTGCTGCGGAGTGATCCCGCGGTAATCCGGGTGGGAGATCTCGCCAAACAGGTCAAACGGGCTGCCCATATCCACTTCCTTCCCGCCCGCCATGTCAAAGAGCGTCAGGTCGACCGCACTGCCCCTGCTGTGGCTGGATCTCTTCGCGATATACCCTCTCTCAAAGATCTGATGCTTTTCCAGATCGGGATAGAAATAGGGCTTCATCCGAAGATCCAGGTCCTCGATGCCCCACATCATGAAGTGCCGGACTGCACAGGCCGGACGATAGGCATCATAGATCTTCAGGCGATAGCCCTGCACATTCAGTTCGCTGCTCACCAGGCGGAGCGCTCTTGCCGCTTCCCTGGTAATGATGGCGCAGGGCTCCTCATATCCCGAAATCCGGTCCCCCACAAAATTGTATGTCGAGAAATAGCGGATTTCCTGCAGGATCTCAGGGACGGAGTCGCTGATGGGTACGAAGCCGGAGGAGTCCATTGCCGCCCTCATAAGAAAATCTGATCCATGATTCATGTTCACACCTTTTGCCTTATGTGCGCGGTATTTCGCATAAAAGCAGGAAACCGCGCAGCAATACGAATCGGTCATTCATATGCAGCGCGTGTGCCCGCTTTTTCGGGACACACGCGCCAATAAAGTAAGAGGCCGGAAATCCTGCCTCAAGCAGCACCCCGGCCTTAAGGAACGGTTAGTTCTCTTTCTCGAGTTTGATTTCCAGGCTTGTTCCGTCCTCAAAATGGTAGACCGTATCATCTTCCGCATAGCCTTCCGGAACATCGACGATGTGAACTTCGTAATCCGTTCCCGCGGTGCCTTCGAGCTTCGCGACGCCGTCCTCGTCCGTCTCCTTCATAGTGCATGCAGATTCGCTGCAGAGCTGGACCGAGACTTCCTCTACCGGGCCGTTCTCGTCGCTTACCGTGACGGTGTAGACAACCGGTACGGAGTTGTCCATGGAAATGGGTTTTCCAGCCGGGTCGCTTTCCTCTCCCTCAAGGAGACCGTCCATTATCGGTCCATAGAAAGACGTCATCGCACCGACAATCGGTACGCTTAAGATTGTCCCTTCACTGTCGACAAAGTAGGATGTCGGATAGCCCTCAATGGTTTTCTCGAGTTCTTTGGGCATAACGACATTAGGGAAGTCCGCGTTGTTCTCCTTCATGAAGTCCGCTGCCTCTTTATAGGTCTCCTCGTCCTTCGTGTCCTCAAATTCCAATCCTACAACTCCGCCTCCCTTTTCCTGATATTCCCTGTGCAGGTCGCCGAGCTCGGCCATTTCACTGGTGCAGTTCGGGCACCACAGTCCCCAGCAGTTCACCATGGTGACCTTGTTTTTGGAAAACAGCTCCTCACTCGTCACGGTGTTTCCGGCGGTGTCCGTGGTTGTAAAGGACAGTTTCTGTCCGACAAGTCCTTTGACCGAATCTACGGGCGCATAGAAGTCCGCATTTTTCTCCGCTTCGATGAGAGTGCTCTCAAGCTCCTTATATTCCTTTGCAAATGTTTCATCAATGCGTGAGAGGTACTCATCCGAGACAAGCGGAGCGGAATAGAAAGTATACCCGTCCGCTTCTCCGATCTTCTCAGCTCTGTCCTTGTCCACAACCATCTCATCGGCGAGAGCTTGTAAAGCTTCTACAGCCGCGTCAAAATCGCTTTCCGTCGCGATGACCGGAGCCAGAAAGAACTGCTTCTCCTCCACCTCTTTACTCTGCTCTTCAGTGAGGTCTGTCGAATAGAGAAGCTCCTTCGCCTGATCTTTTGGCATGCCCTCATAGGCAAAAAGCATCACATAGGCGTGGTGGTCACTGTCGATGGCGCCAAACGGGTACGGCTCGATAAAGCCTTCGGTGGCGGACAGGTCAGGAATAGAGATATTCATTCCGACATCTTCAAATGATGTTTTACTGTCTGCTTCCTCAGCATAAACACCCATGGAGAGGGTCAGAGCTGCGCCGAGGAAGAGAGCTGCTGCTGTTTTCTTAAACATACTATCATTTCCTTTCTTAATA
>CADCPJ010000045.1 GCA_902803245.1 uncultured Lachnospiraceae bacterium
GATCCGCATATTCAGCCAGGCTCCGGTGCAGATCCTCGCTCAGCTTGCCCCCCGCCTGGGTCAGAATCCTTAAGTCGGGGAAATCCTCATCGAAAATGCGGTTGCGCTGAAGAATGGCATAGGTGTCCGGGACCCCGTGGAAAGCCGTGACGTGCTCGCACTCAAAGATATCCCAGAACTCCTCGTCCAGGATTCCCATCTTTGTCACGATCATGGTGCCTCCCACCGCCAGGTTTGCGGCGAAGATACTCAGGCCGTAGGTGTAATTGAACGGCAGCGCGGTGATGGTGCGCTCCTCGCTGTCCATTTCCAGTGCGTTTACGAGGAGGCCGGCATTTATCCGAATGTTGTCGAAGGACTGCCGGACGAATTTGACCGATCCCGTGGAGCCGGAGGTGGTGATCAGCTGCCCGAGCTCCGGGTGGACCGGATAGTTTTCGGTATAGTTCGTCTTCAAAAGCAGGTAATTGTCGATCTCGCGGATCTCCTTCATGTGGCAGAAGTCGCGCCTCCTGTCCTTTGGTGTATAGATAAATGCGGGGCGATAGGTATTCATGATCTTCCTCAGCATGTCCTCTTCGCGCTCCGCCGACACCATGAGGAGCGGGCGGCCTCCATTTATGATAGCGGCATAGCCAAGAAGTGCCCCGATGCTGTTCTCGGCGAGCATCATGGTCAGCTCCCCCGGCCGCACGACGTCGTCCAGTTCTTCCTGCAGTTCCATGATCTCGTCATAGCTGACGGAGAAGCCGGTGTCGTCGATCATGGCTGTCCTGCCTCTCCTTAAGGCGAAGTCCCATATTCTGCTCATGCCTTCTCCTCTCCTTAAGATTCCCGTCCGAGTTTCTTTTTGATCATTTTCAGCCCGTCTTCGTAGGATTTGATCCGCATGACCTCAAGTCCCTTGAAGGAGACGTGGAAGGCATCCTCCAAAGCGGCGATCAGCTTCATATGTTCGAGGGAGGTCCAGTCCTCGTCATGATACCGGAACCGGACCGGGTTGAAGTCCACGCCCTCGAAGCATGAGGAGAAGACATCCCAGTAGAGCTCCGGAATGCTCACCCTGTCTTTTTCCGTCCCTTCCGCCGCCGTCTTTCCTTCCGCCTTCTTTCCCGAAACATAGACGGAAGTGTCCTTCCCCTCTCCCGAGATCCTAGCCGGATTTCCGAACACCGTAGCTCCGTCCGGGACATCCTCAAATACTGCAGCCCCGAGCGCAACGATGCTCTCGTCTCCGATGCGGATGCGGTCACGGAGCATCGCGCCCGCCCCGATGTACGCCCTTCTCCCGATCTTTGTGTGCCCGCCGACGAAGGCATTCACGCCGAGCCGCGTGTGGTCGTTCACTATGGCGTCGTGTCCCACGGAGACATTTCTCGAGATGAAGCAGTTTTTCCCGACCCTGGCCTGGGAGCCGATGTAGGCCCCCATATAGACGGCCGTGCCCTCCCCGACCTCCGCGTCCGGGCTGACGTATGCGGTGCGGTCGATCAGCACGCCGCCCCGGTATCCCGCGCGGGTCATCCTCTCAAAGGTCTCGAGGCGGTGCTTCGGCTCCCCGATCGACACGACGAACCGCACGTCTTCCGGGGAGTACTTTCTACGAAACATCTGGAAGTGAAAGACCGGGCTCCCGGCAATCTCCTTCGCGTCCGAGCGGTCGTCGATGAAGATCACCTCGGACCACTCCCCGCTCCTGACAGCGATCTGCCTGAACTCGCGCCCGATCGCCCCCGCTCCGTATAATGCCAGTATCATGCCTTTGTCCCCCAATATGTGACAATGGGGACAGTCCCCATTGTCACGTTTTTCATCATACTTCTCTCACTTTGTTTCTGCCGGTTCGTCCAGGGCCTTCCCGATCTCATCTTTCAATATGCGAAGCTGGACGAGCTCCCGCTCAGTCCAGAGGGGTTTCCCGTCCGCATCGGATTCGGACAGAAGCAGATTTAAATAGCCCTGCTCCCGGACAATCTGCCTGCTCTTTGGAAACACAAGCTCAAATGCCATGCAGCAGTGTGCGATGTGCCCTTCGAAGCGAGTCCTGATGAGGGCCCTCGGCACGCAGCGGTGCTCCCTCACGCAGTCCATCACCGCCTCTCCCGCCTCATCCGCCTCCACAAAGAGTTTCCTGCTCGACCCGACGCGCTGCTCAAACGGAAGCTCCGCCATCACACGGAAGATGTCCGCCTTGTCGGCGTCGCGGATGATATTGGCAAAGCACGCCGTGCGCTCATCGAGGTCCGAAGGGATCGCGAGCTTGTTGTGCAGCCTGATAGCCGTCTCTAAAATGGCCGGATCTTCCTTCCTGAGATGTTCGACAGGAAACCTGCGAAGGAGCCCTTCACCAAAGAGGAGGTCCGCGCCGAATTCTGCGTGGTCCACGGATTGGGAATCAATGAATGTCCCGTACCTCTTCACCTGCTCGAATCTCCCGATATCGTGAAGGAGGCCGAGAAACCACGCGAAGTCCACATCTTCCGGATCCATCCCAAGGCTCCGCGCAATGCACTCGCAGTTCGCGGCGACGCGCTTCGTGTGTGTCACCTTGTGCGCGATCAGAATGTTGTCCGCATCGTATCCGGAGACGTACTCATCAAATACTGCCTCCGCCCGCGCTCTGTCAATCATAGTGTGAACCACCTCAAAATCAATCATAGTAAATCGTTGTAACTCTTTAAGCGCACCCGGCGCCCGCGGCGCTCCGCGGTCTTAAGCTCCGCTTCGATCGCGCTTAAGCGGATGTCCGCCGGGCATCCTAAGCACCCCCATTGCGGTCAGTCAGCAGTACTTCAGCACATACGCCTCAGCGAGGTTGTGCATCATAAAGAGCTCCCCGGAGACGAAGAAGTTCTCTCCCGCCTGGAAGAACTGGCCCGTGATCTCCCCGTTCGTCTCCCTCATGACCTGACTGACGGCATTTTGAAAATGGAGCTGCTCCCACACGTCCGCTTTATAGGGCTCCTCGATATCCCTGTCGAGCCCCTCCGCTTCCGCTATGACGTCCTGAAGGTAATAGATCGCGTATCCCGGCATGCCCCAGTCGTTCGTTCCGGGCATCGTCGTCATGCCGGTGGGCATCCCGTTCTCGTCCCTTAAATAGAAGTTGAGCCCGGCGCGGTCCTTGTCGTATTTCCCGAGATCCACATAGATGAGCGCCCGGTAGATCGCGTCCAGGTTGAAGGAGGCCGCCTCGGGGACAGGCTCGCCGGCAATGACGTAGACGACCGCCGTGTCCCCCATCTCCTCAAGGATCGTCGCCATGTAATCGATGTGATAAAGGTCATGGTTGACCACGGTCCCGTCCTCATTGACGTTGGAGCCGTCAATCATATCGCCGACTCTTCTTCCGCCCACGATCCGATCGCTCATGACGTCCCCCGGCATGGCCGTCGAGGCGGTCAGCATGCACATGAGTTTGTCGTTCCAGGCATCCCTGTCTTCGGATTCCGGGAACATGAAGCGCGCAAGGGCGAGAATCTTGGCGGACCAGGCGATCTCCTCCCCCTTCGTATCGCCGGGATAGACGATCGTCCCGTCCGCATCGCGGTAATAGGGAATCTCATAGTCGTAAGTGAGCGTGTGCGCCTCATCGAGAACCATATTTTCGACGAGCCTGTAGTCCTCCGCCTCCATGCTGTCCTTAAGGAGAAAGGCGCCAAGTCCGATGTTCTCCGCCCAGAGAGGGCTCTGCCAGCTGTCGCCCCAGTGCCTGTCACCTTCCTCATCCGGGTGGTTCGACCGATGCTCCGCCGCGACAGATCTGATCAGCTTTATGCACATCGCCTCCGCATCCTTTTCGCTTATGCCCGTGATCTCCCCGTCATAATAGTTGTAATGGAGCGCCAGGGCGATGCAGTAAATGGCGTGGGACACCGGGCGGATCCCGTTCTCCGCCTGCTCCCTGCTCAAATACAGGATGGGCAGAATCTCCTCCTCCCGCCAGTTGGCAAATGCCTCCGCGCTCTTCCTTACAGCTTCCGTCCGCTCGTCCGTCAACTGCCGGTCACTCTTAAAGCTCGTCGCCGCGGCATAGACAAAGTCCTTCCTGGAATTCCACCAGTCATTCAGGATATAACGAAGATTCAGATTCATGATCCAAATGAGGTCTTCCTCCCCGTACACCCTGTCTTCACCGGGACCCGCGGCCACAGGATCCGTGTTCATGGCGCCCGTGATCATGTCATCCGGTTTCATGGGTTCCGTGGTCACGCGCACGCCGGCCCAGACAGAAGAGCCGGGCAGCGAGGAGAAGGTGCATGCTGCGATCAGTATTACTGAAGCAATTCTTTTTCGAATACAGTTTTTATTCTTCTCAGTATTCTTTCCAGTATTCATTTCGTATCACTCTCGGGTTTAAATCGTCTCTGGTCTTTACAGAGCATCACAGAAACATTTTCTGCCCTCACTATTAATTGATCAGGGTGTCAAAAGCCTAATTCGGCTTTTGCGAACACAATATATTGCACTTGTAAACCTAGAGCGGCCGCAATATATTGTGCCCCTAAACAACAAAATACCCTTTTGACACTCTAACCTTAATTGAGACAAAAAGGGCAGGTATACGGTATAAATCGTACCATATCCCCGCCCAGGCAGTCAACGCATCTCGTTTCTGTACTCATTCGGCGACTTGCCGGTCATTTTCCTGAAAATCCTGGAAAAATGTGCCATGTCCGTAAATCCCGCCTCTTCGGCGATGTCGCTGATTCTTAACGACGGGTCCGTCATGAGCTCTTTGGCCTTCCTGATCCGTATGCCGTTCAGGATGTCCGAAAATCCGCTCCCCTGTCCGTTCAGCAGCTTGCTCAGATGCCACGGGCTCACGAATACGCTGTCCGCGACCATCTGGAGAGTGAGGTGCTCGCGGTAGTGGTTCTCCATGAAGTTGACGGCATTTTTGACGATGAAGTTCCCGGCGGGAGTGCCGTCTCCAGGGCTGCCTGTCCTCTCCCTCTCTTTCATGCCCTCTTCTCTTCTTTTCAGCTCGGCGGTCATGGCTTCCACCGCCTCACGGATCTCCGCCATCCTGGACGGCTTTAAGAGATAGCGCCTCACCCCGAGGCGGATCGCCTCTTTGGCGTAGTCGAAGTCCCGGTACCCGGTGAGGATCGTGATCTCCATATTCCGGTGCTCCGACTTAAGCGACGCGATCATGCACAGCCCGTCCATGTTCGTCATCCGGATGTCCGTGAAGAGGATTTCGGGGCGGAGCTGATTGATGAGCTTCATCCCCTCAATTCCCGAGGCAGCCGTTCCCGCCACAGTGCAGCCGTAGCTGCTCCAGGGCACGGTCCGCTTCAGGCCCTCGGATATGATCGGTTCGTCATCCACAATCACTACTTTGTACACCGCTCATCCTTTCACCGCCCCGGCGGTCATTCCCTTAATGATGTATTTCTGCAGAAAGATATAGACTATTATAACAGGAATGATCACGAGCGTCACGGCCGCCGCCATGAGTCCGTAGTTGGTTCCCTCCTTCGACGTCAGTTCATTTAAGAGCCTCGTGATCGCGCGCATCTCCGGGCGCCTCAGGAAGAACATCTGCGTAAACAGGTCGTTGTAGCTCCACAGGAAGGAGAAGATCGCGACTGTGACAAAGGAAGGCTTGGAGAGCGGCATGACAATCTTAAAGAAGATCGTGTGCGGACCCGCGCCCTCAAGGAAGGCGGACTCCTCGAGTTCGATCGGAAGGCCTTTTATGTACCCCATGAGGACAATGATCGCAAATGCGAGGTTGCCGGCCGTCTGCGGAAGAATCACCGAGAGCATCGTAAGCCCCCAGTTTGAGGTGTTGGCGATCCCCCAGCCTGTCTCCATCCTGAAGACCGGTATGATCGTCGCAAAGGCGGGGAACATCATCGCCGCAATGACCAGGGAGCGGAGGGCCTCCTTCCCGAAGAAGCTGAACCGCACCAGGGCAAATGCCGCGAATCCGGCGATGAGGATCACCGCTGCCGCCACCACGCAGCTGATAAAGATGCTGTTTCCGTACGCCTGAAAGATGTTCAGGTTGCCAAAAGCCTTTTTGTAGTTCGCCAGTGTAAAGAGTTCTCCCGTCGGAATGGAGAAGGACTGCTCCAGGATTTTGTCCTTCGCCTTGAAGGAGTTCTGCACGACCCATATGATGGGATAGACAGTCGTGAGGGCCCAGAATATGCAGACTGCGTAGATGACGATCTGCCCCGCCGTTATTTTTCTCTTCATAGTGCGCCTTTAGTAATCCTTTTCTTTGAAGATCTTATTTGCCAGCTTCGACAGCACCACGCCGAGCACCACGATGAGGACAGCCAGCGCGGCGCCGTAGTCCACGTCCTTCGCCTCCATGGTCTGGTAGTACATGTAGGTGCCGGTGAGGAAGGTCGATTTCAGCGGCATCCCCTTTGGGAACATCGTCCAGGGGAGGTCGAAGACCTTGAGCGCGCCGGTGACTCCGAGCACGAGGCAGGTGCACATGACGTTGTGAATGAGCGGAATGGAGATATACCGGACCCTCTGCCACCTGGTCGCGCCGTCGATCGCCGCCGACTCGTAGAGCTCATCGGAGATGTTGTTGAGCCCGGTCTCGATGATGACGAAATAGAAGCCGACATACTGCCACGCCACCGGCAGCATCATCGTTGCGATCGCATGGGAGACGTCCTTCCAGTCGGTGAGCTTCTTCGCCCCGAGGATCTCGAGGAACTGGTTCAGCATGCCCTTGTCGTAGAGGAAGATCAGGTTGAAGAGGAGGCCGAGGGCGGTCGCCGAGATCAC
>CADCPJ010000046.1 GCA_902803245.1 uncultured Lachnospiraceae bacterium
TCCTAAAGATCTTATTCATAACAAGCTCCTTGATCTTTTTCACAACGCTTTTGTACAAAGAAGGCGGGACTGCCCCTTTTTATGACAATCCCGCCTGTAAGGATCATGCTTTCAAGCTTATCTGTTTTCTGCGTAGAAGTCCTCAACTCCCTGGAATGCCTCTTCCGGAGTCTCTTTGCCGAGATACATCGCGACCATGTGATCGTCAAATGTGGAGCCTGCCTCTGTGGACAGAAGGGACTCATTGTAGAAGCCGAATGTGTAGCCGGCATTTCCGAACACGTCCATGACGTATGCGAGCTGCTTCGGAGCAACGCTCTCGTCGTACTCAACGTTCGTGACCGGGATCTTGCCGCCGACTTCTGCGGTGTACTTCTGAGCTGTGTCATCCGTGAAGTACTTCATCAGAGCGATGCAGGCTTCCGGATACTCGGTTGTGGAGCTCATAGCGAGAGAGTCGGACTTCGCGATGACGCCATTTCTTGACTCATCATCGGTAACCGGGAAGGAGAACACGCCGCACTTGTCTTCGATCTCGTCGCTTGCGCCGTTCATCTGGCCGATAACCCAGCTGCCCTGAAGAAGGATCGCTGCATCTTCGTCATAGAAGTTAGCTGTTGCGATATCGTTGGAGTCGCTTGCCGCTGTCTCCTGGAAATACTGGCTGAGCTCGACGAGCTTGTTGCCGGCTGCGATGGTCTTGTCGTTGACCCAGCTCTCATCGCCGTTCTTCAGAGCTTCAAGGTCGACGCCTTCTCTGTTGCAGAGATAGCCGGCCAGCATGGAGAGGCACCATGCGGTTCCTGCGCTGATCGTCATCGGTGTGTAGCCTGCATCCTGCAGCTTCTGGCAGGTCTCAAGCAGCTCATCGTATGTCGTCGGGATTTCCGCTCCGGCATCCTCGAACATCTCCTTGTTATAGAAGACGCAGGCTGCTGCGATGTTCAGCGGAATCGCGTAGATCTTGCCGTCATAGGTCTGCTGTGAAAATGCCGCCTCACCGCCGGTGAAATCATCGATCCAGCCGTCTTCTTTCAGGTAGTCCGTCAGGTCTGCAGCGACGCCGGGGTTGACATAGACATCGAGGTTCGGGCCCGGGCTGACGATGAAGAGGTCAGGTGTCTGTCCCGCATCGACCTTCGCGTTGAGGGCCGGGTAGTACTCCTCGAGGTTTGTCGTGATCGGTGTGACGTGATACTGGCCTTCGTAGTCAGCATTGAAGCGGTCAATGACCTCTTTGTATCCGAGAGAGATCAGGTCTTCCGTGGCATCCAGGTCATCCCAGAACATCCATGTGATCTCTTCGACTTCCCCTGAATCTGCTCCGACCGGAACAGCTGCGAACAGAGAGGACGCGACCATTGATGTGGCCAGAATCGTTGATAACAGTTTCTTTCCTTTCATTTCCAGTTCCTCCTTGTGAATCTGTGAAAAGGTTTCACGTGTTCGTGTGAATTCACTATATCAAAACTTGCCGCAAGAGTCTGCATAATTGTTGCGGAATTCTTCTCAAATGTTGCGCTAAGTATTTCGACAAAATTTGACATATGTTATAGTTTTACAATTTTGTTTTCTGATATTTATGCACTATCCACATTTTATGGTAGAAATAAGAGTTTTCACCTAAAAATCTTGCACTTTTTTTCACAGTTTGGTAAATTGCAAATAGCATAAAATTAGCAAGAAATAGTATTCATTCACCGTTTGTCTAAATCGTATAAGCTCAAGGATGATCGAGTGCTTTCAGGCAAATGACCATATTGCAGGCACTTAAACGACCATATTGCAGGCGCTTGCGTCTTAAACCCGGAGGATTGTGTCATGATCGAGAACCTGTCCGGACTTCACGAGACCGTCAATTACAGACAGAACACGCAGATGCGGCTCTACAATAACGACGAGGCGGAGAACTACCCTCCCCACTGGCACACCCCCTTCGAGCTCATCATGCCGACAAAGAATTCCTACACCGTCGTGTGCGGAGGTCACACTTACGAGCTCCGCGAAGGGGATGTGATCCTCATCTGCCCGGCAATCGTGCACGAGCTCTTTGCCCCGCCCCACGGCGAGCGGATCATCTTTCAGCCCGACATCTCCGTTCTCGGAATCCACGAGATCGACGTCATCTCCCAGATGATCAGCCCGGCGGTCCTCATCACAAAAGAAGCCTACCCGGAGATCTACGTCCCCATTCACGACCAGATGCTGGCCATCCGGGACGAGTACCTGTCCGAGAAGACTTACCTCGAGGCTTCCATCTATTCGAGATTTCTCGATATCCTCGTCCGGGTCGGAAGGAATTACACGGAGAGCGCCCAGAGGGCGATCGATGCCACCGCCACCAAACAGAAGGAATATGTGGAGAAAATCACCTCGGTCTGCAACTACATCGGCGAGCACTACGCCGAGGACCTGACTTTGGAGAACGCGGCCGAGATGGCGGGGTTCAGCAAGTACCACTTCACCCGCCTCTTCCGACAGGTGACGAACGTCAGCTTCTACAAGTATCTCAGCCAGAAGCGAATCGCCCATGCGAAGGAACTCCTCATCTCCGGAAACTATTCCATCATGGAGGTTGCCTTCCTCTCAGGCTTCTCGAGCCACGGCGCCTTCACGAGGATGTTCAAGCAGGTGACAGGCGTCTCGCCGCATGAGTTCCGGAAGATGTATGACGGCTGAGGTGTTTGGAAAACAATAAAAAAGACATCGGCTCCGGACGCCAATGTCTTTTTTATTGCAATCGTCACAAAATAACTGTCACGATCTCTTTTGTCACAAGCTTTTTGAAATTATCTATTTGTCACAAACTCTTCGAGACCGCCGTGCAGGCCTTCATCGCCTCGAACACAGCGCTTCTTAACCCCTGTCTCTCCAGCACGCGCA
>CADCPJ010000047.1 GCA_902803245.1 uncultured Lachnospiraceae bacterium
CGGACGGAGCAGCACGGAGAAATAGAGAGCTTCCCCGGCGGGGCTCTTCCAGCTTCTCCCCCGTCTCCCCCTGCCTGCGGTCTGCTCCTCGCCGACCGCCGTGAATCCTTCCCCGGCGCCGTCCGCAGCCCTCCGCCTGATCTCCTCATTGGTGGAGTCGACGCTTTGGTAGTAGTGAAGCTCGTAGAAGCCGTCCTCACCCCACGACGCAAGGAGCGATTCGGTCTCAGAAATCCAGCTCATAGGAATCCGTATCCGTCAGTGTGGCAAACATCACTGCCTTGATCGTGTGCATGCGGTTCTCCGCTTCGTCGAAGACCACGGACTGCCCGGACTCAAAGACCTCGTCCGTCACTTCCATCGCCGAAAGGCCGTATTTGTCGTGGATCTCCCGGCCGATCGAAGTATGAAGGTCATGAAATGCCGGCAGGCAGTGCATAAAGATCGCCTTATCATTTGCCAGCTTCATCACACGCGCGTTCACCTGGTAGGGCATAAGCGCCGCAATTCTCTCCTCCCAGACAGAGGCGGGCTCTCCCATCGAGACCCACACGTCGGTGTAGACCACGTCCGCCCGGGAAGCGCCTTCTTCCACGCTCTCCGTCAGTGTCACGGATCCTCCGCTCTTAAGAGCATAAGCCCTGCACTCCTCAGTAAGAGCCCTGTCAGGGAAATAGGCTCGGTTCGTGCAGGCGGTAAAATGCATCCCCAGCTTGCTGCAGGCGATCATGAGGGAATTCCCCATATTGTAGCGGGCATCGCCGAAGTAAGCCAGCTTCTTCCCTTTTAAGGACCCGAGCTTCTCCCGGATAGTCAGCATATCCGCCAGCATCTGGGTCGGGTGATACTCGTTGGTGAGGCCGTTCCACACCGGCACTCCCGCGTACTTCGCCAAAGACTCCACTTTTTCCTGCTCGAAGCCGCGGTACTCGATGCCGTCGTACATCCGCCCGAGGACGCGGGCCGTGTCCGCAATGCTCTCCTTCTTCCCGATCTGGGATCCGGACGGATCCAGATACGTCACATGCATGCCGCAGTCGTGCGCCGCAACTTCGAAGGAGCAGCGGGTGCGCGTGCTGGTCTTCTCAAAGATCAGCGCGACATTTTTGCCCGGGAGATTGTAGTCGAAGATCCCCGCTTTCTTTTTGGCTTTCAGTGTGGCGGCAAGATCAAGGAGATAGGTGATCTCCTCGGCCGAATAATCCTTCAGTGTGAGAAAATGACGTCCTTTTAAGTTCATGATCAATCCTCCCTGTTTCTCCTCTGCCTCGCCGCCTCATAGAAGAGAATCCCCGCCGCCATCGCGGCATTTAAGGATTCAACATGGCCGAGCATCGGAATGCGGATGAGCCCGCTGCACTCCCTGGCGAGTTCGTCAGTGATGCCCCGGCTCTCATTTCCGATCACAAAGGCACTTCCCCCCTTGAGATCGCAGTCCGTATAGGGCACATTTCCTTTGAGGTGGGCAGCATAGACGCTCACGGAAAGTCCCTTCATCCCCCTCACAGTCTCCTTTGCGGAAGGCACGACAATATGGGGAACCCGAAAGATCGAGCCCATCGTCGAGCGGATGACCTTGGGGGAGTAGAGATCCACAGATCCCTCTGTGAGATACACGGCGCTTACGCCCGCAGCTTCACCCGTGCGCAGGATCGTGCCCGCATTTCCAGGATCCTGCAGGTTCTCCAGAATGCAGTAGAGCGGGGCCTCCTCATCAGATGCGCTCCCATCCCTTATGGGATCCGTCCATGTCTGCTTCCTCATGACCGTCAGAATCCCCTGCGGAGACCGCGTGTCCGACAGCGATGCGAAGCGGGACTCGTCGATCCCGTCAAGAAAGGGAACATCTCCCGGTATCTGCTCCAGAAGATCCGGGTGCGCCCAGGCAAATTCCCTCGTCATGAGGACCTGGACGAGGCTGCCGCGCGGGGCCTCGAGAAAGAGTTTCTTTCCCTCCGCCACAAAAAGGCCCTGCTCATCGCGGGCCTTTTTATTTCTCATAAGATGTGTGATATCTTTAAATGAAAGCACCTGTCTTTTTATCTCCTTCAAAAAAGATCAGAGGGACTCGTCTGTCAGAATCTTCTTGGTCTCGTTCTTGTGGTATCCGCCGGACATCGCCGTGGCGATCTCGTACTGGTAATCGTCGATGCCCTTCACCATGGCCAGGGCCTCGTCGATATCGAAGTCCTGGAACCTGCCGTTGGTATACCCCACCACGCGCTCGCTCTTGCCCTCTATGAGGAGGTCCACCGCCATGCAGCCCATGATGGACGCATACACGCGGTCCTTCGCCGTCGGGCTGCCGCCGCGCTGCATGTGGCCGAGGATCGTGGCGCGCGTCTCAATGCCGGTCGCCGCTTCGATCCGCCTCGCCATGGATGCAGAGTGTCCGACGCCTTCCGCGTTGATGATGATGTGGTGCTTCTTCCCGCGCCTGCGGCTGTCTATGATGTTGTCGATGATCTTCTGCTCGTCGTAGTCATACTTCTCGGGAAGAAGGATGTCCTCCGCCCCGTTGGCAATGCCGCACCACAAGGCAAGATATCCGGCATTTCTCCCCATGACCTCTATGATCGAGCATCTCTCGTGGGAGGTAGAGGTGTCGCGGACCTTGTCGATTGCTTCCATCGCCGTGTTCACGGACGTGTCGAAGCCGATGGTGTACTCCGTGCAGGAAATGTCGAGGTCGATGGTCCCCGGAAGGCCGACCACGTTGATGCCCTGATGGGCGAGGCACTGCGCGCCCCGGTAGGAGCCGTCGCCGCCGATGACGACCAGTCCGTCGATTCCGTACTTCCTGCAGGTCTCGGCCGCGTGCTTCTGTCCCTCCGCCGTGCGCATCTCCGCGCATCTGGCGGTGTACAGGATCGTTCCGCCCTTCTGGATCGTGTCGGAGACATCCTGCGCGGTCATTTCCTTCACATCGTCCTCCATGAGGCCGTCGTATCCGCGATAGATGCCGAAGACCTTAAGCCCTCTGCCGAGCCCGCGCCTCACAACGGCACGTATGGCCGCATTCATGCCGGGGGCATCTCCGCCGCTGGTCAGAACTCCGATCGTCTTTATTTCTTTATTTGCTCCCATCTCCCGTATCCTCCATGTGCATAAGGGCTGTGAAGGTGACGCCATAAGCATAAGACCGCATAAGTCACCTGCATTTTCCGGCCTGCAGATGCGTAAAGTGCGTGGTTCTTGGCCATGAAAAGTACAGCTCTGCCTTAAAAGCCGTATAACCACTATATCATAAGGCAAACGCCCGCTTTTTTCAATGTTCTTTCGTCCTCTTCACCCGCACAGTGACATTTTTTTCTCCGAAGCAGGAACGAAATGCGGCCAGGGTCTCCGGGGTGATCACGAGTCCTCCCTCCGTGTCGATCTTCCTGTACTGCTTTGAGTCCCGGAGGAAGACATAGAGTTCATCGCACCCCTCGGATTCCCCGGCGAGGTCCTTTAACTCCCCTTGAAAGCGGAGGTAGTCCGCCTTGTCCGCAAATGCGACCCACAGCTCCCTCGGGATATCCGAGAACCTCGTGATTCTGTCCGCAATCAGCTTGCTCGGCCTGTCGTCCTCCACGCTCACGCGCCCCTCGATAAAGAGCTTCTCGTCTTCGCCAAGAAGCTCCCTGCAGCGGTCATAGACTGCCGGGAATACCAGCACCTCCAGCGTCCCATAGAGATCCTCTATGGTGAGGAAGGCCATCGTCTTTCCGCTCCTCGTCGATTTGATCGTCCTTGCCGCCACGAGCCCGCCCACGACTTCTCTCGCATCGCCCTGCACCTTGGAGGTGCCGGTCTCCTCGTCGAGGGCAAAATCCGACGACACCGCGGTGACCCGGCTCTTTATGAGCTCCTCATAGTCCTCGAGCGGGTGCCCGCTTAAGTAGATGCCGAGGACCTCCTTCTCATAGGCCAGCTTTGTCTCCCTGCCAAATTCCCCCACATCGGGAAGCGCGATCTCGAACGCCCTTCTCTCCTCCGGCTTCATAAAGTCAAAGAGGGACATCTGGCCGCTGATGTTGTCCTTCATCTCGCCGGCCACCTGCTCCAGAATTCTTGGATAAATACTCATCAGCTGCTTTCTCGTCCCCCCGAGGCAGTCACAGGCCCCGGACGCGATCAGATTCTCGATGGCCCGCTTGTTCATGTCCTTTCCGTACGTTCTTGAGATCAGGTTGTGCAGCGACTCGTAGGGCCCGCCCTTCGCCCTTACGGCTACCAGGCTGTCGATAACGCCCCTGCCTATGGCCTTGATGGCGTACATCCCGCAGCGGATCGAGCCGTTCTCCGCGGTAAACCGCCCCTCGCCCGTGTTGACGGAGGGAGGGAGGATCCCGATCCCCACTTTCCGGCAGTGCATCAGGTACTCGGCGCACTTCGCGGGCGCGTCGATCACGGAGGTGAGCAGCGCCGCCATGTATTCCACCGGATAGTAGCATTTTAAAAATGCTGTCTGAAAGGACACGACGGCGTAGGCCGCAGCGTGGCTCTTGTTGAAGGCGTACTTCGCGAAATCGGTCATCTCGTCGAAGATATGGGAGGCCGTCTGCTCAGGGATGCCGCGGGAGATGCAGCCCGGGACGCCCTCTTCTTCATTTCCGTATATGAAATTCTTCCGCTCCTTCTCCATGACGGAGGCCTTCTTCTTCGACATCGCGCGGCGCACGAGGTCCGAGCGGCCGAGGCTGTATCCCCCGAGGTCCCGCACGATCTGCATGACCTGCTCCTGGTAGACAATGCAGCCGTAGGTATTGCCAAGGATCGGCTCCATGAGGGGCGTGTCGTAGGTCACCGTCTCCGGGTGCTCCTTGCCCTTTATGTATTTGGGGATGAAGTCCATCGGGCCCGGCCGGTAGAGGGCGATGCCAGCGATGATGTCCTCGAGGGAGTGCGGCTTAAGCTCCTTCATAAACGCTTTCATGCCGGCGCTCTCGAGCTGGAACACACCCTCGCATCTGCCCCTGCCGATCATCTCCATCACCTTCGGGTCATTTGCGTCCAGATTGTTCACGTCAAGCGGCCCCTTCCCGCCGTCCGGCCGCACGTGCTCAAGGATCAGGGCGTCGTCGTTTCCGCAGGCGGAACGAATGCCGTCGTTGATGAGCGCCTCGGCGTTCTGAATGACCGTGAGGGTGCGCAGCCCCAGAAAATCCATCTTGAGAAGACCCAGCTCCTCAAGCGTCGTCATCGTGTACTGGGTCGTGATGGAGCCGTCGGCCGCCCTCGACAGCGGGACATATTCCACGGCGGGCTTTTTGGAAATGACGACGCCCGCGGCGTGCATCGACGTATTCCTCGGAAGCCCCTCGAGCCTTTTGGACATGTCGATGAGATAGCGGATCTCTTCATTTTCCTGATACTCGCGCCTCAAGTCCGAGCTCTCCCGAAGCGCCTTGTCCAGCGTGATGCCGAGCTCCTTCGGGATCATCTTGGCGATGCGGTCGCACTCGCTGTATGGGAGGTCAAGCGCTCTCCCGACGTCCCGGATCACACCCCTCGCCGCCATCGTGCCGAAGGTGACGATCTGCACGACCCGCTCCCGGCCGTATTTTTGCACGACGTAGTCGATGACCTCCTGCCTCCTCTCGAAGCAGAAGTCCACGTCGATATCGGGCATGGACACACGCTCGGGGTTTAAGAATCTCTCGAAGAGCAGCTGGTAGCGGATCGGGTCGAGCTCCGTGATGCCAAGGGCATAGGAGACGATCGATCCGGCCGCGGAGCCTCTGCCCGGGCCGACGATGATTCCGTGATCCCTGGCGAAATGGACATAGTCCCATACGATGAGGAAGTAATCCACGAATCCCATCTTCCGGATGGTGTCGATCTCATATTCGAGCCGCTCTGTCAGCTCCGGCCGCTCCTTCTGATAGTCCTCTCCGTAGTTCCTCCGCATGCCCTCCTCGCAGAGCTCGCGGAGGTACATAAGCGCGCTCTTCCCTTCCGGCACGTCGTATTCCGGAATCTTTCTCTCCCCGAAGGTGATCGTGACATTGCACCGGTCCGCGATGAGAGAGGTGTTCTGGATGGCCTCCGGGATAAAGGAGAAGACGGCCTGCATCTCCTCCTCCGACTTCACATAGTACTGGCCGCCCTCGTATCTCATGCGGTCCGTGTCCGACACCTTCTTCTGGGTCTGGATGCACAGCAGGATGTCGTGGGAGTCGACATCCTCCTTATATGTGTAATGGACATCATTCGTCGCGACAAGGGGGATTCCGGTCTCCTCGTGCATGCGGAGGAGCATCTGGTTCACGTGCCGCTGCTCGGGAATCCCGTGGTCCTGGAGCTCCAGAAAGTAGTTTCCTTCCCCGAATATGCCGAGATATTCGAGGGCAGACTCCTTCGCGCCGGCGTAGTCTCCGGCGCTGATGTGCCGGGGAACCTCTCCCGCCAGGCACGCCGAGAGCGCGATCAGGCCCTCATGGTACCTGCTTAAGACTTCCTTGTCGACCCTGGGTTTGTAGTAAAAACCCTCCGTGAAGCCCGCCGAGACGATCTTTACGAGGTTGTCGTAGCCCGTCTCATTCTCGGCCAGGAGAACCAGGTGAAAGTAGCGGTCTTCTGAAGAAGCCCCCCTGTCGAAGCGGCTTCCCGGAGATACATAGACCTCGCAGCCGAGGATCGGTTTGATCCCCTGCGCGAGGGCCTCTTTGTAAAAATCGATGCATCCGAACATCACTCCGTGGTCGGTGATCGCTGCGGATGTCTGTCCGAGCTCCTTCACCCGGGATACATACTCCCTGATTTTGTTGGATCCGTCCAGCAGCGAGTATTCCGTGTGGACGTGAAGATGTGTAAATGCCATTCCCTTCTTCCCTTTAGCGGTTTGACATAAGATGAAAAATGTGCATAGCGGCAGCCGTTATGCACATCGTTTGAAATCAGTCGTCGTTCTTTGGTCTTGTCGTCTTGAACTGATAGAGCATGCCGATGATGCCGATAATGAGTCCGCAGCCGAGGCGGACAAGGGTCTCGGCCTCGGGGCTCCATCTCACCTTGATGAGGTTCTCGAAGAGCTCGTTGGAAACCGTGAGCCCGCCGGACAGCGCCGTCGAGATGATCACGATCGGGCGCAGGTAGACGACGGAGAGAATTCCGAGGATCACGCCGATGACGAGGGCAATGATGAGCACAACGGTCTCATCGAGCTTCGTGTACTTCGCAAGGAGCGCGGAGGAAATGCCGAAGACCGCCAGAAGAACCACGAGAAATACGCCGATCCGGTAAAGGAAAAACCCGAGAAGTCCGAAAATCACAGACGCTCCGATGATGATAACCAGATCTACCGGTGTAGTGATATGTGCTGCCTGCACGATGGCAGAGCCGATGATGTATCCGATTCCGATCCCGGCCAGCGTGGCAAGAACGCGCATCGCCTTGTAGCCCAGGAAGCAGTAGATGATTCCAAAAACAATCGATATGATGATGGCTGCTATCGGCATCCAGGAGTAATGCGGAAGGGAGCCCGCGTTGACCCCGAGGTCCTGAAGCGTGCTGTTCATCATCTCCGTTACATTGTTCATGTTGTGTTCCCTCCTCTTATCGTCTGCCTTTTCTCAGGCCTGTCTCAGTCCGCAATCCGTATCGTTCCGCCTTCAATGAGGACCCGTCTCTCCTTGTAGAGCCTTCCGACGGCTCTCTTAAATGCCGCCTTCGAGAGGCCGAAATCCTCCCGGATCCGCTCCGGCGAGGCGTGATCGTCATAGGGAAGCTCTCCGCCGAACCGGCCGCGGATCGTCTCACAGACCGCCTCCGCGTCCTCCTCAAGCTGGAGGTATGCCTTCTGCCGCGCGGCGAGGTCCAGTTTTCCGTCTTCCTTCACCGCACTCACCCGAAGGGTGAGGACATCCCCGACTTTGATGCCGGGCGGCTCTTCCCGCTCGGGAATCATGCCCGAGTAGCAGTCGTCCAC
>CADCPJ010000048.1 GCA_902803245.1 uncultured Lachnospiraceae bacterium
ATGGAGACCGGCGATCCTTCCGTTGCCGTCAACTACGGCGCTGCCCACGGGGCACTTGCCATGACGACACCGGGCGACACCACGATGGCGAGCCGCTCCGAGGTCGAGGCGATCATGAGCGGTGCCGGCGCAAGAGTGAAGAGATAAGGAGAGGTACGTAAATGAAACTGAATGAGCAGGGAGTAAAAAACCGCGCTCCATGGGAGGCTGCCGGATATTCGCTTCCCGAATTTGACAGGGATGCCGTCCGGAAGAACACGCTTGCCCACCCCGAATGGATTCATTTCGGGGCGGGAAATATCTTCCGGGCATTTCAGGCCAACGTGATGCAGAAGCTGTTGAACAGGGGAATCGCAAAGACGGGTCTTCTGGTCGCGGAAGGCTTTGACTATGAGATCATTGAGAAGCTGAACCGCAAAGTGGACGACTACAGCATCCTCGTGACGCTGAAAGCGGACGGCTCTGTCGAGAAGAGCGTGACCGGGAGCATCGTCGGCTCCTATGTGCTGGACCGCGGAGACGAGGAATCCTTTGAAGCGCTGAGAGGCATTTTCACGAATCCGTCCCTTAAGATGGCAAGCTTCACGATCACCGAGAAGGGCTATGCGGTCAAAAACCCGGAGGGGGAGATCCTGCCCGCGATCCGGGCGGATTTTGAGGCGGGTCCGGACAGGGCCTCATGCTATCTCGGAAAAGTTGTTTCTTTATTATATGCGCGCTTCCTTGCGGGAGAACTCCCGATCGCCATGGTGAGCATGGACAACTGCTCCCACAACGGGGACAAGCTTTTTGCCGCAGTGGACGCATTTGCAAGGGCATGGGAAGAGGCCGGCCTTGCGCCGAAGGAATTCACGGAGTACGTCAATAACCGGGAGAAGGTGTCATTTCCCTGGAGCATGATCGACAAGATCACGCCGCGCCCGGATGCCAAGGTGACGGAGATCCTTAAGGCAGACGGCGTGGAGGACCTGGATCTCATCGTGACGGGAAAACACACCTATCTGTCGCAGTTCGTCAATGCGGAGGAAGCGGAGTATCTGGTCATCGAGGACGCGTTCCCGAACGGGAAGCTGCCGCTTGATGAGGCGGGGATCATCTATACTGCAAGGGAGACCGTGGACAAGGTCGAGAAAATGAAGGTCTGCACCTGCCTCAATCCTGTTCACACATCGCTTGCGGTGTTTGGCTGCCTTCTCGGGTATGAAAAGATCTCCGAAGAGATGAAGGACGAGCTGCTCAAAAAGCTGGCTTACCGCGTCGGGGAGACGGAAGGACTTCCCGTCGTGGTGGATCCCGGCATCATCCGTCCGAAGGATTTCTTAAAGGAAGTGCTGACGAGCAGAATTCCGAACCCCTTCATGCCGGATACACCGCAGCGCATCGCCACGGACACTTCACAGAAGCTCTCGATCCGCTTCGGCGAGACGATCAAGGCTTACCGGGCGGCTGACCCGGAGAAGCTGGGCGAGCTTAAGGCACTGCCGCTTGTGTTTGCGGGATGGCTGCGCTACCTGCTCGGCGTCGACGACAGCGGCAAAGAATTTGAGATAAGTCCTGACCCGATGCTGCCGTTCCTAAGCGAGAAGATGAAAGGCATAAAGCTCGGACAGACGGAAGGCGCAAGCGATGCGGTCAGCTCCCTTCTCAAAAATGAGGCGATCTTCGGCGTGGACCTCTTTGAGGCGGGACTCGCCGGTCAGGTGACCGGGTACTTCGAGTCGATGCTTAAGGGTCCCGGCGCGGTGCGCGAAACACTTGAGAAGGTTCTTTCATGACAGATGATGACAACGGGGACAGTTACCATATATTATACTGGTAAACCTAAGTAATTGCCGAAGGCAATTGCTTAGGTTCACTGCATATAGGGAAAACGAAATGCTCTGCGTAAGAAAGACAATTTCGTTAACGACTATAAAACAGGAGGTAATATGACGCGGGTCATACACATAAGCGAGGCAGACAATGTGGCGGTTGCCTTAGAGCCCATCGGAAAGGGAGAGGAGCTGAATGTGGACGGCGTGAAGGTCACCGCCGTCGAGCCGATTCCCCAGGGGCACAAGATTGCCTTAAGAGATATCAAAAAAGGGGAAAATATTATCAAATACGGTTTTCCGATCGGGCGGGCAACAAAGCCGGCCCCATGCGGGAGCTGGATGCACACCCACAATGTCCGGACGAATCTCGAGGGCGAAACCGCATACCGGTATGATCCTGAGATTCCGGAGATTCCTGCCGTGAAACCGCAGAGCTTTATGGGATTCGTCAGGAAGGACGGCCGCGCGGCCGTGCGCAACGAGATCTGGATCATTCCGACAGTCGGATGTGTAAACGGCGTCGCTGCTTCCCTGGTAAAAGAAAACCAGGACCTGGTGACGGGAACGATTGATGGACTGTATTCCTATTCCCATCCCTTCGGCTGCTCGCAGACGGGGCACGACCACGCCCAGACGAGAAAACTCCTCGCGGCCCTGGTCAACCACCCCAATGCCGGCGCCGTGCTTGTAGTGAGTCTCGGCTGCGAGAACCTGACCCACGACCAGTTTGTGGAGGAGCTCGGAGATTACGACAGGGACCGGGTGAAGTTCCTGATCTGTCAGGAGGCGGAAGACGAGCTTATGGCCGGAAGGGAGCTCCTTAAGGAGTGCGCCCTATACGCATCGCAGTTTGCGAGACAGAGCGTGCCCGCGGATCAGCTCGTGATCGGCATGAAGTGCGGAGGCTCCGACGGCCTGTCCGGCATTACA
>CADCPJ010000049.1 GCA_902803245.1 uncultured Lachnospiraceae bacterium
AATAGAGGAGACAGAGTATGGCGCCCTGCAGGGCGTCAGTAAGTCGGGAATCTGCAGCAAAAGTGGCCGCAGGGAGGAGATGAACATGAAATTTACAAAAGGGTTCTGGCTTGTGCGCGATGAGTTCAAGCCGGATTATGTGAGAGATTTTTATGCGGTAGAGGAGACAGAGGCCTGGGTGCGCGCTTACGCTCCTTACAGCAGGATCAACTGGCGCGGGGATACGCTGAATATCGGGATGATGACATTTACCGTGACGGCCCCCATGCCGGATGTGCTCGGGATCCGAATGACGAATCACGCGGGAACCTATGAGAAGGGGCCGGCCTTTGCCCTTCAGGGAGAGATCGGAAAAAAGGCGGCATTGGAGACCTTTGAAGAAGATGGTAAAAAGGGGTGGAGCTTTACCTCCGGAGCACTCCGCATGGAGCTGCGGCAGGGGTGCCCGGAAATCCGCTTCACGGCAGGCGGGCATTTCCTCACGGAGTCCAAGGCAAAGACCGTCGGCATGATGCATGAGGCGGGCGGCCGGAATTACCTGGTGGCGGGGCTGAACCTCAAGGTCGGCGAGCTCGTCTACGGACTTGGCGAGCGCTTCACGCCTCTCGTTAAGAACGGCCAGTGCGTGGATATGTGGAATGAGGACGGGGGAACGGCGAGCGAGATCGCTTACAAGAACATTCCTTTCTATTATACAAATGGCGGCTACGGCGTCTTCGTGAACCACCCGGGGAAGGTCAGCTTTGAAGTGGCCAGCGAGAAGGTGGAGACCGTGCAGTTTTCCGTGGAGGACGAGGAGCTGGAGTATTTCCTGATCTACGGGCCGACGCCGAAGGAGATCATCCGGAAATACACGGCGCTCACGGGCCGTCCCGCGCTTCTGCCGCCCTGGAGCTTCGGGCTGTGGCTCACGACCTCTTTTACGACAGATTACGATGAGAAGACAGTGAACCGCTTCATCGACGGGATGGAGGAGCGGGGGATTCCGCTCAGCGTATTTCACTTTGACTGCTTCTGGATGAAGGGCTTTGAGTGGTGCAATTTCCTGTGGGACAATGAGATGTTCCCCGATCCGGAAGGAATGCTGAGGCGCCTCCACGACAGGGGGCTGAAGATCTGTGTCTGGATCAATCCCTATATTGCCCAGAAATCTCCGCTTTTCGAGGAGGGAAAGCAGAAAGGCTATCTGCTGAAAAAGGACGCCTCCCATGTGTGGCAGTGGGATCTGTGGCAGGCGGGGATGGCGCTTGTGGATTTCACAAACCCCGATGCCTGGAAATGGTACCAGTCCAAGCTGCAAAGGCTCCTCGATATGGGGGTCGACTGCTTCAAGACGGATTTCGGCGAGCGCATCCCGACGGATGTGGAGTACTTCAGCGGGGCCGATCCCGAGAAAATGCACAACTACTACACCTATCTGTACAACCGCTGCGTGTTCGAGCTTCTGACGAAGGAGCGCGGGGAAGGGGAAGCGGTCCTGTTTGCCAGGAGCGCCACTGCCGGCGGCCAGCAGTTCCCCGTGCACTGGGGAGGGGACTCCACCAGCCAGTACATTTCCATGGCGGAGACTTTAAGAGGCGGGTTGTCCCTCATGGACAGCGGCTTTGCCTTCTGGAGCCATGACATCGGCGGCTTTGAGGACGAGGGCTCGGCGGACCTCTACAAGAGATGGGTGGCCTTCGGGCTTCTTTCCTCCCACAGCCGCCTGCACGGCTCCTCCTCTTACCGCGTGCCGTGGAATTATGACGAGGAGGCGTCGGATGTGCTCCGCTTCTTTGTGAAGCTGAAGGAGAGCCTGATGCCCTATCTTCTCCGCCTCGCGGAGGAGGCACACGAAACAGGAATCCCGGTGATGCGCCCCATGCACATGGTCTTCCCGGAGGACCCCGCCTGCAGCTATCTGGACCGCCAGTACATGCTGGGGGATGAGCTGCTCGTCGCCCCGGTCTTCTCTGAGAGCGGCGAGGTGGAGTTCTATCTCCCGGAAGGGGAGTGGACGGACTGCCTGAGCGGGGAGAAGGCGGCAGGAGGCCGGTGGATCCGCAGGACATGTGACTACTTTACACTGCCGCTTTATCGGAGAGGATCCCTTTCCTCCTCCTAAAAACACAGTTTATGCGGCTGTTCAGCACCCCGCCATTCGGGACGCTGAACAGCTGCCGGTTTTTGGGATTCTCATCATCTGTTTCGCTGTGAAGAAAGGAATGCATCATATCATGAAGAAAACAAGATGGGGGCTGCTCGGTGCCGGCTATTTGCTGGAGCGCTGGATGAAGGGTTTTGTGCAGGTGGAAGATGCCGAGATTGCGGCTGTTGCATCGCGAACACTTGAGACGGCCCGGCGAATGGCAGACCGGTTTGGCATCCGGGACGCTCTGAGCTATGACGAGATTCTGAAACGGGAGGACATCGATGTGATGTACATCCCTGTACCTCACACGGCCCATAAAGAACTGGCGCTCCGGGCGATGGAAGCGGGATTCCCTGTAGTGGTTGAGAAACCTGCGGCGGTCAGGGCATCGGACTGGATGGAGATGACCGCCTGCGCGGAAAAGAACAATGTATTCCTGATGGAAGCTGTCTGGACGCGGTGCTTCCCGGTGATGCAGCAGGTGCTTGATGAGATCCGTCAGGGGGCGATCGGTGACGTGCGCCATGTGCAGGCGGCGTTCGCATTCCGGGTTGACGACTCCTATCAGGGCAGACTGACCGACCCTGCTTTGGCCGGCGGTGCCCTGCTCGACGTCGGGGTCTATGGACTTCATTTTGCGAAGTTTGTTTACGGGAAGATGCCGGAGAAGATCCTGTCTCTGGCATCCATGAATACGGATCACCTGCACCTTAAGGTGGATGAGCAGAATGTCATCATCGGACAGTATGATAACGGCGCGCTCTTCACGGTGACGAGCGCGATCCGGACGAGCATGCCTGACACGGCGTGGATCTACGGGACAAAGGGATATATCCGGATTCCGGTGTTCTGGAAGCCGGAGAGCGCGGAGATCGTCTGTGACGGGGACATTAAGCGGATCGAGTCGCCGGTTCCTCAAAAAGCAGATGGTATCATCGACGAAGGGTATCAGTTCGAGATCCGCCATGTGCAGGACTGCCTGAACCGGGGACTTATCGAGTCGCCTCTTATAACGCATGAGATGACTCGGGATGTCCTTGTTATGTGCGATGATATCCGCAGGCAGTGGGGGCTGGTGTATCCGTTCGAGCGGTGAGTGCCGGGGAGTATGGCGGTCCGCCAGGATGCATGCTTACGGTCTAACGGTTTGAGCGGTGAGCGCCGGGGAGTATGGCGGTCCGCCAGGATGCATGTTTACGGTCTAACGGTTTGAGCGGTGAATGTACGACGACATTCCATTTGACAAGGAGACGAATTGCCTTCTTCTTGAAGACGCGGGCCTTACCGGCCTTTATCTCATGGACCTCGCAGCCCTTAAAGAGCTGGCGAAGCTGATCGGCAGGGAGGAAGATCTGCCGCTCCTTGACGAGCGGATGAGCTGTGTCAGGTGCGGACTGTGACGTCTTAAGCAGTGACAAATTCTATCACTGGGGTGCGCTGCTTCCGGCGATTTATCTGAGGAATAAGGGTATCTGCTGATTGCTTGCGGGAAAAACTGGCGGCAATCAGCTTAGTGACAGGGGAATGAAGGCCGGCTGCCTCATGGAGAAATGGGTGCTGGAGCCGCTCCGTTACC
>CADCPJ010000050.1 GCA_902803245.1 uncultured Lachnospiraceae bacterium
TCCGCGCCGAGAACGTGCACGTATTCACGTCCGGAGACGACGAGGTGACGGAGACGTCCCGCTACCGGATCGAGGAGGAAGGCCAGGCGCACTTTGACCGGATCCCCGCAGACGGGATGAAGGAGATGGACAACGCGATGATGGACTCCATCGAGCCGTTCGACTTCTCGTCGCTCGAGAAATTCAACCCGGCCTATCTGGCGGGCTTCTACACGCAGCAGTGGGACGAATCCGCCGCTGAAAATGAGCCGAGGGCGAAGGAGCGCGCAAAGAAGTCGCTGACGGATGCCGTGATGAGCCAGACCGGAACCTACACGACCCGCATCATCGAGAGCGAGAGCTACCGCTGGTGGGATCAGAAGGTGGAGCAGACGATGATCCCGGTCTGGATGCTGTACACCGAGTACAAGGGAAAGAAGTACGTCTTCGGCATGAACGGACAATCCGGGAAAATGATGGGGCGGCTTCCGAAGGATCCGATCCGGATCGCCGAGATCGGCGGCGGCGTGTTCCTCGTCTCACAGATCATTCTTATGATTCTTCGGATTGTGGGGGTGATGTGATGAGAAAAATGAGAAACCGCCGGGCATGCGCCGGCATCTTTATGTGGATCCTGACAATTTCCCTCGTCCTGCCGGTCTGGGCGAAGGACGAGGTCGTCTTTGACGATTACGTGAACAGCGCGGGCGGGGCATCCGGATCCGTTTCCGCGGAAAGCACCGCTTCGGCGAATTCTTCCGGAGAAGCGCCGGACAATTACAACCGGGAAGAGAGCGCCGGGATGACCGATACGGTCGTCGACGCAAATGCAGGCAGCTCCTACTCAGAGGACCAGGTCTACGCCGAGAACAACGACGGGGACGACACCTACATCTCCAACAACGGGACGGTCTTCCAGATCCCGAGGCCAAAGGACACCTCCGCGAGGGTCTACGACTACGCCGGCCTCTTCACGGACGAGGAGATCAGAAAGCTTGAGGAGGAGATCAGCAAACTCGACGAGAAAAAGGATGCGGATATCCTCATCCTGACCTCAAATGACGTCCCTCTGGACGCCTATTACAGCACGGAGACATCCATGCGGTACGCCAGGCAGTTCCTGGTGGACAACGGCTTCAAGGACGACAGCTTCATCTGCATCATCGACATGAACAACCGCGTCTTCTGGGCCTGCGGATACGGGAAATACGGGGACAAGAAGTATTCAGGCTGGGGTCAGAAGGTCTATGAGCTCGTCCGGCAGAAGATGAGCGATAAGAACTACTACGACGCCATGCAGATCTACTTAAAGGAGATCAACCGCCTGGACAACGTGCTCCTCGCGCTGATCCCCACGCCGCTCTCCCTCATTATCAGCGCGGCGCTGGCATTTCTCGTGATTATGATCTTCATCATCCGCCACGGCACCTCGCAGCCCTCGAAGGCCACGACGCCTCCTGTCGAGGCGCTGTCCTATCAGAGAATCCGTCACAACAAGACGCATCTGGGGACAACCGTGCACAGGCGCCACATAGACCGCTCCTCGCACAGCGGAGGAGGAGGGGGAGGCGGCGGCTTCTCCGGAGGAGGCTTCTCGTCCGGAAGCGGCGGCAGTCACTCCGGCGGAGGCGGACACTTCTGATTTCGGATATTGCTGTATTTAAAGTGCGGTAACTGCTCAGCACCCCGGGGTATAGGGCTGCTGAGCCGCTAAACAGTATGAAGGATGGAAGCGGGCAGAGCCCCGCTCCATTTCAAAACGAAAGGAGAATGACAGTTATGGGTCTTATTAAAGTTGCGGCAGCAGCAATCGGGGCACTCGGCGGAGCAATCGACAACACGCTCGGCAGCTCCTTTGTTGATTACTTTGAGAGCGGGGATATGACGGGCGTTCTCATGAAGAGAGGCACCAAGATCGCCAGCAAGGGCTCCGTGAACAAGGGCGGCGACGTCAACATCATCACTTCCGGATCCGGCATCGACGTCCAGGAAAACCAGTGCATGATCCTCGTGGAGAACGGCAGCATCATCGAGTTCTGCGCAGAGCCCGGCCGCTACACATTCGACGCCTCCACAGCCCCCTCGCTGCTCAGCGGTGAGAACCACGGACTTAAGGCGCTCGCTTCTTCGATCGGAAAGCAGTTCCTCGCGGGCGGCAGCCGCACGAACACGCAGAGAGTCTTCTACATCAATCTCGGCGAGATCCAGGGCTTCAAGTGGGGCTCGGGCAATATCACCTTTGATCACTGGGAGAAGGACATCATGACCGGCCGGCCGGTGTGGCACATCGCGACGACCCTCATGGGCAACGGGACCTATTCGATCCATGTCACCGACCCGGCGAAGTTCTATCAGGTGATCGGCTCCCAGAAGGCCGGTGCCGACGGCGACGGAGTCGTCTCGAAAGAGGACATCGAGCCGCAGATCAAGACGGAAGCGATCGCCGCGATCCGCCAGGGCGTCGGCCAGCTCTCCAAGCTTCACATCGGCTACACCGACATCGCCGCAAATGAATTCCAGCTCACGGAGGACGTGAACCAGATCCTGGATGCGAGCTGGAGCGAGGCGAGGGGCATCGGCATCTTCAAGATTGCCATCGGCATGATGGATGCGGATGAGAACAGCAAGGCCAAGATCGAGAAGTACCAGGAGACCAAGGGCTACACGGATCCCTCCATGCTCGGCGCGTATATGGGCATGGGCCAGACGCAGGCGATGCAGGCGGCGGGCGCCAATGCAAACGGCGCAGTGACCGGCTTTGCGGGGCTTGGCATGATGGGCGGCATGGCCGGCCAGACCAATATTGCCGGGCTCATGCAGCAGGGCCAGGCGGCTTCGCAGGCAGCTTCGCAGGGCGCATCTTTCCAGCAGGCCGCTCCGCAGGCTCCGGCACAGCCCGCGCAGGATACATGGACCTGCTCCTGCGGATCGGTGAACACGGGCAAGTTCTGCCCGAACTGCGGCTCCAAGAAGCCGGAGGGCTCGGCATGCCCGAACTGCGGCTGCGCGTTCCCGAATCCGGCCAATCCGCCGAAATTCTGCCCGGAGTGCGGATACAAGCTTCAGTAATGCTTTCTTGAAAAAGAAATAGCGATAGGATACAATGTACAGCGGCATGTGCTGTTTACATGCGATTATTTCAGGAGGAAATGAACCATGCACAAAGGAGAAAAGAGAAACGTCATCGTCGGACAGTCCGGCGGACCAACAGCAGCTATTAACTCATCGCTCGCAGGCGTCTACAGGACGGCCATTGACCGCGGATACAAGAAGGTCTACGGCATGCTTCACGGTGTACAGGGCCTCATGGAGGGGCGCTACATCGACCTGTCCGAGCATATCACTACAGGACTTGATTCAGAGCTGCTGAAGAGAACCCCGGCCTCCTATCTTGGCTCCTGCCGCTATAAGCTGCCCGAGATCCACGAGGATCAGGCGCTCTATGAGAAGATCTTTAAGATCCTCCATGACCTGGACATCGACTGCTTCATCTACATCGGCGGAAATGACTCCATGGACACGATCAAGAAGCTCTCCGACTACGCGATTATCACGGGCTCCGATATTCGTTTCGTCGGCTGCCCGAAGACCATCGACAACGACCTCGCCCTCACGGACCACACCCCGGGCTACGGCTCTGCTGCGAAGTATATCGGCACTTCCGTCAAGGAGATCATCCGCGACGGCTGGTCGATGAGAAACAAGAAGGGCCAGGTGACGGTCGTCGAGATCATGGGAAGAAATGCCGGCTGGCTGACAGGCGCCTCCGCGCTCTCACAGGGCGAGGACTGCGACGGCCCGGATGCCATCTATCTGCCGGAGCTTGACTTCGATGTCGAAGCATTTGTCGAGAAATGCCGTCTCCTGCTCGAAAAGAAGAACTCTGTCGTCGTCTGCGTCTCCGAAGGCATTCATACCGCTGAAGGCAAGTATGTCATGGAGCTCGGCGAGAGCGTTGATTTCGTCGACGCATTCGGCCACAAGCAGCTCACAGGCACGGCGAGAGTGCTCTGCGACATCCTCTCCAGGGAACTTGGCTGCAAGGCCCGCGCGATCGAGCTCTCCACACTGCAGAGAGCAGCCAGCCACTGCGCGTCGAGAATTGACATCCTCGAGGCCTATGAGGTCGGCGGCGCAGCCATGAAAGCGGCTGACGAGGGAGATTCCGGAAAGATGGTCGTCATCGAGAGAACTTCCGACGATCCGTACGCTGCCGGAACGGCTGTAAAAGACGTCCACAAGATCGCGAACGATGAGCGCCTCGTGCCGAGGGAGTGGGTCAACGAAGAGGGAACCTATGTGACCAATGAGTTCATCACATATGTCCGCCCGCTGATCCAGGGTGATGTGGCTCCGATCATGGTCGACGGCATTCCGCGCCACCTTTACAAGCCGGGATATCAGGATCTTCTCGGGTGAAGAGACAAATGACAGGCTGCAGCTGTATTAAACGTCCCGAATGCCGGCAGGCTTAAACAGCTGCGGCAGATTATGCAAGCCGTCAGCTGCAGGCCGGAAACTGCCTGCAGCTCATGGGCTGCACTTGCCTTAATGTAACAGTATTGTAATTATTAATACACAAGATGGTGTGTTATAATAAACAGGATTAAACTATATTTTATACTCATGAAACAGGAGGAGAAAATTTCATGGCAAAATGGGTATACATGTTCAGCGAAGGCAATGCTGAGATGAGAAACCTGCTCGGCGGCAAGGGGGCCAACCTCGCTGAGATGACAGGACTTGGCATGCCGATCCCGCAGGGCTTCACAATCACGACGGAAGCCTGCACGGATTATTACACACAGGGAAAGAAGATTTCGGAAGAGATCCAGCAGCAGATCTTCGATGCCCTGAAAAAGCTTGAAGAGATCAACGGCAGAAAGTTTGGCGACAACTCCAACCCGCTCCTTGTCTCTGTCCGTTCCGGTGCGAGAGCATCTATGCCCGGTATGATGGACACGATCCTGAACCTCGGTCTCAACGACATCTCTGTTGAGGGATTTGCACAAAAGACCGGCAATCCCCGCTTCGCTTATGACTCCTACAGACGTTTCATCCAGATGTTCTCCGACGTCGTCATGGAAGTCCCGAAGAGCTTCTTCGAGAAGGTCATCGACGAA
>CADCPJ010000051.1 GCA_902803245.1 uncultured Lachnospiraceae bacterium
GCCGTCTCCGACTCTGCATGCGGGTATTCCGCGGCGATCGCGGCCGTCATTTCCCCGGGGGAATCACACCCGCGGATGAGCTCTGCAAGAGAGGAGAGCCCGTCTGCCCCTCTGCTTAAGAGGACGGCCTCTTCGCTCATGGTGTGGGCCTTCATGAAGATCGTCACGCAGGCCGCGGACAGGACTGCGAAGAGCAGAAGGGAGATGATGAGCTCCATGAGAAACAAATTGGAGGGAGATATTCGATTTCGTCTTGTCTTAACCGTACGTGCCATCGCCCCTCACTTTCCGCTCATAAGGGCAATGAGCGCCGACTGCGTCTGGCCGTCCGCGCCCGTACAGGTGAGCCTTAAGAGACGGTCCCGAAGGAGTTCCGCCCGGAAATCCTTAAGGGGAAGAATCACGGTGCCCGCATGGGGATCCACATCCGCCCCCTTCTTCATAAAGAGCTCCATGAGGGAGCCGTCCAGACAGTAGATGCAGGTGCAGTACTTCCCTTCGGAAGCCGCATCGTCCAGTATGAGGGCGGGAATGTCCCCGAAGAAGCCCGCGGAGACCGCCCCGGACGCGTCGCTGCGGTGGACCTTCTCGGTGAGATACTCCAGTGAGGTGCGGGTGTCGTAGTTTTCTTCGGCGGCAGCGACCTCCCTTTTGTACACGCTCGCGGCAAAGAGCATGACCGAGATCGCGGAGACGGAAAATATCAGAAAGAGGACTATGGGCAGGAGAATATCGACACTGTGTGTTTTCTTCCTTGCGGAAGATCGCGGCATCACTCATCCTCCTGTCTCGTTATGACCGTGAATTCGGGGCGCACATTTTCGCTCCGCACCCGGTAGTCCACGTAGAAGCGGTCCTCGTTGAAGCGGAGCCCGTAGCGGTCCTCAAGGTAGTATACGCTCTCCGGATAGCGGCCCTCCTCGGCATAGCACTCGGTGATATAGCGGGTCAGGGCATTTTCAAGAGCTTCCTTCTGCCTCTTTAAGGTGCCCTCGCCGACGGACGAGATGCCCGCCGCAAAGAGGACGATGACGCATATAAAGAGAAGGACCGGGGCCGCGATGCCCTGGTGCGGTCTCTTGTTTTTCCTGCTGTCAAAATGTGCCATGGCTTACCTCGCAGAATCGGAATGATGCTGTGCGCTTGACAGCTGCTGCATTCTTTTTGCAAAGCGCATGGAGCGCACAAACATGCGGCATCACCAAAAACAAGTCAGATTGAACTCATGATGCCGAGCAGCGGGAACATCACCGACAGGAGGATCGCGCCGATGACGACGGACATCACGATGACGAGAAGAGGCTCGAGGGTCGCGAGGCGGTTGCCGAGCCTCGTGTCGATCTCGTCCTGATACATGTCCGCCACCTGTCCCATCACCTGGTCGATCGACCCCGTCTTTTGCCCGATGGAGATCATGCGGGAGTAGATGCCTGTGAAGACTTCATTTTTATAGAGGCTGTTCGCGAAGCCCTTGCCTTCCGCGACGTCGGCGCTCAGGCGATCGAGCTTCTGCCCGAAATCCGGGTCCTCGTTGAGCTTGATTGCGAGCTCGAGGCTCTCGTCCGGCGTCAGTCCCGCGGACAGGGTCATGGACATCGCGCCCGCGAAGCGGCAGGCCGCAAGCGCGTGGTCGGAGCGGCGGACGGACCGGAAGCGGCGGGCGAACCGGCGGAGGGCCTCCCTGCCGGCGCTGGTCCTGTAGAGAATGAAGATGACCAGCATCACGGCGAAGACCACGATCAGGAAGAAGGCCGAGTAGGTGCGTATCCAGTTCCCGACATTCATGAGAAATGCGGGAAACCCTGTCATCTCCGTCCCGAGTCCGCGGAAGACATCGTTGAAGACCGGCATGACCTGCACGAGCAGGACGATAATCACGGCGATCATCATGGCGGAGAGGATGAGGGGATAGAACACCGCATTCCGGGTGCTGAGCCGGATGTTCTCCTCCCTCTCGTAGTGGTCCTCGAGAGACTTCATCACAGTGTCGAGATTGCCCGTGCGCTCCCCGATCTCCACCATGTGAATGAGGTATTCCGGATAGACGCCGGTACTTCGCAAGGCGTGGGAAAAGCTGCCCTGAAGCTCCATATCCTCTGCGATTTTCGCGAGCAAGGCATGATCCTCGCTGCTTTCTGCGTCGTCCCGCATGATGGTGATGCCCTCGTATGCGGAGATGCCGGCCTTAAGGACGATGGCCATCTGACCGCAAAATGCGGAGAGCTCCGACGCGGTGAGCGCGCGGCCCGCCTTTTCCCCTTTTCCCGGCGAAGAGGGCGCGTCCGCGCCCGCCGGCTCCGTGCCTGCCATGTAGAAATCATCCATGAGCGTCACTCCTCTTAAGTCACATCACGTGCTTCGCGATATAATCCGTCCCTCTTTTGATCCGCCGCGTAACTTCGGCGGCACTGTTCGATGCTCCCAGGGTCGGGTCGAAGATCTTCCAGACGGCCGAGCGGACCGTGCGGTCCGCGGGAATATCCTCTGCGGCCGAAACCCAGGCGTGGTAATAGGCACCGAAGTTTCCGGTGATGAGGCGCGCCGGCACTCCGCAGCTTCTTAACATCGCGGCCATGAGGGACGCGTAGTCGAGGCAGATGCCGCGGCCGCTTAAGAGCGTTTTGTCCGGGTCCGGCAGATAATCGGAAGGAACTTCTGAGGCGAAATCCTCGTCGTAAGTGATATTTGAAATGATGTAGTCGTAGACCGCATCTATAAATGAAGCGCGGTCTTCGCCTGCACTTATGAAGAGCTCCTGCGCCTTCTTCGCGCACTCGCTGTCTTTGCTGTAATTCACATAGAGCGAAGGAATAAGGAAGGGGGCAAGCTCGTCAGCGGACACCCTTGAAAAGGTGCGGGAGGCGACGGCTGCAAACTGCAGGATGGGCGTCTCCTCAAAGACGGTGACGCGGTAGGCGCCCTGCCCGCCGCATAAGGGGAGGACTGCATCCCGCCCCAAAGGGAGCGGATAGGGCGTCACCTGCCCGTCCGGAGACGTGACTTCCGCCCGCGCAAGGGGAGAGAGGCTGCCAAGGACGGTGATATAGCCTTCCTCGGCATGGGAGGTGTCAAGGAGATTCTCCGCGGCGCATGCGGTGCGGCAAAGTGACGCAAGGAGAAGCGCTGCGCATATTAAAGAAGTGATCCATCGCCCGGCGGTCAGCTTCCAGGACGCAGTCAAAACCCGGTCAGCCCTCATCGGAATTCCTCCTTTAACGGGATGATTGACCAAAAAATCCCGTGTTTTAAGCGAAACAGCAATATTATAACATATTTTTTTGAAAAGTTGCTCTTTTCGTGGGAATGCGTTATTATATATGCGGCATTTTGTCTACAGGCGTGAACGGACATGCTTTCATGCGCAGAATATCCAGCTGTGACGGCGGGGCCGTTTTCCCGCAAGTCACAAAATCCGCTCATCAACGGGAGTCAGATATTTCATGGTTGACAATGGGACCAAAAACCTGGGGGCTATGCGGGTCATGATGTTCCCACGGCTTGTCATCACGGATGGCAGCGTCACGATGGACGAGGAGGAGATCCGCTCGGATATGGTGGTGAAGCTTCTCAGCTACCTCGTCTTCTACCATAAGAAGAGCTGCACGTCCGGGGAACTCAGCTCCGTGCTCTGGTCCAAGGAAGAGAGCGCGAACCCGTCCGGTGCGCTGAAGAACCTGGCTTACCGCTTGAGAAGCAGCATGAAGAAGGCGTGGCCAGACAGGGACTTCATTCTCACAGGCAGGGGGAGCTATCGGTGGAATCCCGAGATTCCGGTGTCGCTTGATGCGGAGGAATTTCAGTACGAGATCCGAAAGGGGGATCACTCGGAGGATCCGTACAACAGGATACGCCATTTTATGAGAGCGTTTTCCCTGTATAAGGGAAAGTTCCTCTCCTCCCTTGAGAGCGAACACTGGGTGATGCCGAAGGCAGCCCGGTTCGAGACCGCCTACCTCGATCTCTCCAGAAAGCTGACCGATCTCCTCTTTGAGACGGGACAGCATGAGGAAATGAAGCGGGTCGCCGCGAGTGCCATCGAAATTGAGCCATATGACGAGTTCCTTCACGGGGCATACATCCGGGCCTGCATCGCTCAAAAGGAGATGGAGGAGGCCGAGGAGCACTACCGGATTACGGAAAAGCTCCTCTACGACAATCTCGGAATCGGCCCTTCCGAGGAACTGAAGAAGATATTCGACTCGGTCATGGAGCGGGACCACGAGGTGGAGACCGACCTGGCCGTGATCCAGATGGAACTGAAGGAGGCCACCCGGACGAGGGGCGCCTACTACTGCGAGTACGGGGTCTTCAAGAAGATCTACGAGCTGGAGGCCAGACGCGTCGCCCGCATGGGCATGACGATCTATCTGTCACTCCTTACGGTCTGTCCCAACAGGAGGAGCGAGAGCGGCTCCGATGAGCGGGAGCTCATTGAAAATGCGATGGAGCAGGTCCTTGACGCAGTGATGGATTCCCTCCGTGCAGGGGATGTGCTCGCAAGATACAGCGCGAACCAGTATCTCGTGATGCTGCCGGCCTGTCCCTATGAAAATGCCAGGATGGTGATGGACCGCATCGTCAGCAATTTTGAGAAGCTGCGCCGCCACGCGAGGGTCCATCTGCAGTATTCCCTGAAGGAAATGGACAATACTCCGGAGGGATCGCACGGCAATCCTCTCAAAAATCCGTCCTCGCTGCGGCTTCTCATAGATTCCCTCGGCCCGGACAGGAAGGAAATCAAGGGAAGCATCGTGGGGATTGCCCTGAAGACGAGTTATTCCTTTGAAGGGACGCACGAACTCATGCACCTCGTGGAGCAGCTGCTCAACCGGATCGGCAGGCCCCAGCCGGGAAGGCTGTCGAGAAGCTTTGGACACGATGAAAAGTATGTGAGTTACAATGCGGCTCCGGAGATCTTCCGGGAGGTGGAAGAGATTGAGACGGAGAGGGGAGCGGCTGCCACATACGACGTGGAGTTCCGGTCGCGGCTTTACAGTACCTGGCAGGGCCTCATCTACGGGGAAGGCTATGACGCAGCGCCATTTTCAAGCGAACTTGAGCTGGTCTCCATGATCTGTACCGGCCGGATGAGATGACGGGCCGCATATGTGCGCCGCATAAGATGACGGAGGGGTATCTTGAAGAAAAATGCTTCCTTTTTGATCGATATAGTGGACACCCGGAACCACACCTGGCAGGGGAAGCTGTACTGGGTGCAGGAAAAGAAGACAGTGACATTCCGCAGCGCGCTGGAGCTGATGCAGCTCATAGGTTCTGCGGTTTCCCCCGAGGAGACTGCGAATCTTGAGCAGGCGGAGGAACCCGCCGGCGCAGAGCAGCTGCAGCAGTTTGTATAAGTATCATAAGTAAGGCAACTTTGCCACGGCAAAAAAGACATTGATGCCGCGGCATGTATGGCAGGGGAGGCCAATATGAAGACAGGAGCATATCTCAAAAGAGTTCTGGCCGGAGTGGCCAGCGCA